>JANRMD010000342.1:0-15233 GCA_033761895.1 Pirellulaceae bacterium
TTCAATCAGTGTGAACGCAGCCCGCTGTGATTTGATTTTCATTTCAGTTCCTATTGAAAGGTTGTACCAGAGGCATTGAATATCGGCATAAGCAAGGCAACCATCACAAAGCCAATCAAGAGCGCCATAACGACCATGAGCATCGGTTCGAGCAGTCGCAAGACCAGCTCAAGTGCTTGTTCGTTGCGTGCCTCCAAGCGAACTGCGGTGGTTTGAAGGACCTTTTCAAGACGATTGGTTTTCTCGCCCATACGAATGAGTTCGATAATGTCGCGTGGAAAAACAGACTGCTCGTTAAGTGCGTCGGCTAAGTTTACTCCAGCAGTTAACTTCTCTACCGCTCGCTCTGCTGCGACTTCCAGCATGCGATTGCCTGATGCCTGACCTGCAATCAAAGTGGCTTGTTGAATCCTTACTCCGCTTGACAGCAGACTGCCAAGGATTTGACAGAAGCGAGACTGTGTAATGCCGCTTAACAGTTGCCCTAGCAATCGATTCTTGAGTAAGAAACGATCACGCACCAAACGCGATTTTGGATTCCAGCACCAAGCCACAGCTGCCGTAATTCCGGCGCCGATCACGAGTACGGTTACAAGCCAGTTGCGAGTTACGAAGTGATTCAACGTGAAGAGCATCTCAGTCGCCCACGGCAACCCTTGCGTCTCACGCATTCTCGCAAACAGGGGCTCAAACTTTGGAACAAAGAACAGCATCATACTTGCAAAGACAACCGCACCGATGATCAGCAAGAAAACGGGATAAGCGAAAGCGGAAATCAGTCGTGCAAGCAAGCGATTCTTCGCATCCTTGATGGCAGCGATCTTCTCAAGCACTTGATCAATAAAGGCTCCCTCTTCACCGGCGGCGACGAGGCATTGGGCAAGCGAATCGAAAACCTTAGGGTGGTGGCGCATCGACTGGCTTAAGGATTCGCCCTGAATTACTCGGCTTCGAATGTCGCGAGTGGCTTCTGCTAACTGAGGGTTCGTTGTGCGATCTACGAGCAATTCTAAACTGTCCGCGATAGGCATGCCCGACGCCAGCAGGTCTGCCAGCATTGAATACCAGGCGACTTGCTGCGACAGCGTAACATAACGCAGTTCAGGCAACCATGTTTTGGGAGATTCAATACGAACCGGAACCCAACCACGTTTGGCAAGCATTTCCACAGCATCAGCGGTTGACATCGCAAACAAGTTTCCTTGAGTTTGCTTGCCATCAGCGGTTAGCGCTTTGAATTGATAGTGTGGCATGGAGGAGTTCCCTATTGCATGTCCCAAGCGGTCGTGCGGAGAACCTCTTCGATTGATGTGCGACCTTGAATGACGTTTTGCCAGCCTGATTGACGCATGCTCAGCATGCCGCGAGTCGCTGCGTAGGCTTGAATGTCATACGGCGAATCTCCTTGCAAAGCCATCTTCCTAATTTGATGATCGAGTTCCATCAACTCAAAGATCCCAACCTGCCCGAGATACCCAATCCCATGGCACTGACGGCAGCCCTGCGCTTCGTAAAGGATCTCAGCATTGCTGCGAGGGAAATCGCTAGGTAAATCAAGTTGGTCGACACGCACTGGTTTGCGACAATGCGTGCAGAGCTTGCGCACCAATCGTTGAGCCAAAACGCCGGATAACGTTGCGGAAACCAAGAAGGGTTCGATCCCCATGTCGACCAAACGGGTGACAGCAGTCGCAGCATCGTTGGTGTGCAAGGTACTAAACACCATGTGACCAGTCAGAGCTGCTTGAATCGCATTTACAGCCGTTTCTTTATCCCGAATCTCACCAATCAAAATCACATCGGGATCGTGACGCAACAGACTGCGGAGTCCGGCAGCAAAGGTGAGCCCCACATTGGGTTGAACTTGTACTTGGTTGATTCCACTTAGCGTATACTCAATTGGATCTTCGATCGTGATGATCTTGAGTTCTGGACTGCGAAGTGAAGCGATCGAGCCGTAGAGTGTCGTTGTCTTACCGCTGCCCGTGGGGCCTGTAACCAGCACTAAGCCCGCTGTACGCCGAATCAGCCTCTCCCACTGGGCGCGGAGTTCCTGTGGAAATCCAAGATTGCTCAGTGAGTAATCAACTCGACCTCGATCGAGAATACGCAGCACGATACCTTCACCGTGCTTCATTGGAATCACGGAGGTTCGCGCATCAATCTCACGACCAGCGATCTCAAACTGAAAGCCGCCATCTTGTGGTAAGCGTTTTTCAGCGATGTTTAGCTTCGAAAGAATCTTAAAGCGGCTGATGATTGCTTCGCGGTGAGAGTGAATCTCGGGCGGAACTTGTTGCAAACGCAGGACACCATCAATGCGAAATCTCAGACTTAAGCGTTCTTCGTCGGGTTCGAGGTGAATGTCGCTTGCACCTTGTTGGCAAGCATCGCGCAGCAGTTCGCGAGTAAAGCGTACGATCGCCGCGTTCTCAGTTGAATCAAGGACTTGCTGGAGCGGATCGCCTTGCGATTGTGACAACAATTGTTCGCTGGCCCCAGAGACCATCCCACCGCCGACGCCAAGTGTTTGGCGAAGGAGTTGTCGAATCAGGTTTGGGTCTGCGACAACCGGTTCGAGCAAGAAACCTGAAAAGGCGGTCAGTTCATCTAGGGCGGCGAAGTTGTGCGGATCGCTAACGGCAACGCGTACGCGATCTCCCGACTTATCCAAAGGCAACGCGCCGGTTTCAAACAGCGTCTTGGCTGGAAAAGCCGCAATCAGTTCTCGATCAACTTGAAATCCATCGAGATCCAAGAAGGCCATCCCCCACGGAACTGCGGCGTTCGAAGCTGTTGCTGGGTTTTCACCGGAGAGATTCACTGGCGCTGTCCAAACTTGTATGGCAAACGTTACGAAAGCCCTTTGATTTGGGCATCCGCGAGACTTTGTCGAAGGCTAGCATCGAAAGTATTGGTGAATCCTAGCGCAAAGCTGGCAAATGAAGCAAAAAATGAGACGGAAAGCCAGGAAAGCATTTAGCGGTTGAGGCGACTTTGCCGATTGTGACGATAGTCCGGATTAGCAGGGATTCATTGACGATTGGATTTTTAGAGTGATCAAACGGCGCACTATCACAGCATTAGTTTTTGCGACTGCGCACCTAGCTGTGTCGACCGTTTGTTTCCCACAAGCTCCATCAACATCTCCATCAACGACTCCCGAGAAAATCACTGAAGCGGGCAAAATCCAGTTCGATTTGGATAAGTTCATTCCATTTGGAGTGGATCCTGAGTCTGTCCGGCCCGGCGCGGTGATGAAGTTCAACTTGCCAGAGCCACCGCCGGGGGAAAGTTACCCGGACGTAGGCATGGCAACCCAGCCCGCTTACCTTCCCCCCGTTCCATCTCGGCCCAATGCCACGGGCCAACCCATGGCAGAGGCTGGTCAACAGCCCAACCCGGCGGTGTTCAATCAAGCCCCTGTGTTTAATGAAGGCGCTGCGTTCAATGAAGCCGCGATGTGGCAGTTCAGTTTCTATCGCGCGCCTTGGGAAACGGTGGTCCGAAACTTTGCACAGCAAAATGGTTTCTCGCTGATCATCAATAGTTTGCCGCAGGGGGAATTTAATTACTTCGACCAACGCCCTTATACCTTACGCGAAGCGATCGACATCTTAAACGATCACTTGATTCCACTCGGGCACTTGATGGTCCGCAATCAAAACAAGCTTACCGTGATCGCACGACAAAATGGCATTTATGAAGGTATTGCTCCGTTCATTAGCATGCGCGAGATCCCAATGTTGTCACGAAACGAATTGGCGACAGTGGCGTTTCCAATCAAATCACAATCGCAGCAGTCAATCATGACCGAGATGCAGCAGCTTCTCAGCTCGATGGGTTCTGCTCGCGTATTAACAAATTCAAACCGCTTGATTGTGACGGATACTGGCGCATATTTGGCCAGAGTGCGCGACCTACTGGGCGGCTACGGATTGGCTTCTGGTGAGCAGGACACGGTGGTTATCCAACTTCGGAATACGAAAGCCGAATCCATTGCGGCAACGTTGAACCAACGCCTGGCTGAGGGGAACGCAGTACGCACTGCCTCAGCGGCCTCGACGATGGATAGTGGGAGTGCAGGTGGACCGATCTCTGCAATTATGGAAACGAATTGTTTGGTCCTATCGGGCAACAATGAGGAACTCGCACGCTTGCAGTCCTTAATTGCCGAGATTGACCGAGCTCCCGCACAAGTGGTGATTCAAGGTTTGCTGGTCGAAGTCAATCTTGGAAACACGAATGAAATGGGGGCTGAGCTTGGTCTGCAAGACAGTGTCCTGTTTGATCGCAGCGTCGTTGACAACTTGGTCACGCTATCCCAAACTGCCACAGCACCCAACGGTGTTCAAACCACCAACCAAAATGTTGTCTCACAAACCGCTGCTCCAGGTTTTGCGTTCAACAATGCAGCCCTCGGCAACAACGTTGCGGTCAGTCCTGATACGATTGGCAGTCAAGGACTGTCTTCACTTGGAGTCGGGAGAGTCAACGGTGACTTGGGATTCGGTGGCATGGTGCTGTCAGCCAGTTCAAACTCGGTAAATATTCTCTTGCGAGCCCTAGCGGCGAAGTTCAAGACGGAAATCCTCAGTCGCCCCCAGATTCGTACAATCGACAATAGCGAAGCACTGATCCAGATCGGCCAACAAGTTCCCGTCGTCGACGGAGTCAACGTCAATGCGGTTGGCAACGCAAACCCAATCATTCGACAAGATCGCGCGGGGATCATTCTTCGCGTTACGCCACGGACCAGTGCCGATGGGTTAATTCAGATCAAAGTCGAAGCCGAGAAAAGCGCGTTTCGACTGGCCCCTGGAAGCGGTGTGCCCGTATTTGCGGATGCGAAAACCGGTAGTGTAATTCAGGCCCCCATCAAAGATCTAACCACTGCACAGACAACGGTCTCGGCTAGAGCTGGGCAAACCATCGTGCTGGGCGGGATGATTACAACTGAAGACCAGAACATTCACCGTAAGGTACCCTTCCTAGGAGACATTCCCTTACTTGGAAGACTGTTCCGATACGACAAAACATCGACCGTTCGCAAGGAGTTACTGATCTTCCTTACACCGCAGATTGTGATCTGCGATGGAGACTCCGAGATCCAGAAAACGATTGAGATGCAACGCGTGCAAATGAACATGGACCGCGCGACGCGCATGCATGGACCACTGTTGGATCAAAACCGTTTTGCTCCGACTGAGGGACTGCAAATTGTGCCCAGCTCCGACTTAATCACTCCTGCAGCGATCGAAACCAACGACTCGTCGACGTGGCAATCGATGCCCGCGACCGAAATGCAGCAGAACAAAGCAACGGTCACTAGTCCATTGCAGGGCAGGCCACTACAGAACAACCAGATGCAAAATAGCCAGATGCAGAACAATCAGATGCAGAATAGCCCCATTCGATAGCCCTCCCTGGCCGATAGCCCAGTCTGATAGCCCAGTCTGATAGAACAAGTGAGCAAAATATGGGCTCCTTTCCTGATCATCAGAAAAAGAGTGCCCCTTCGTGTTGTTTAATCCCTAGTGCTTGATTCTGGGTTTAGTTTGATGCAGCCTGCGCAGAAACGTTGGGTGTCGCGAGCGGAGTCTTGCTGAGGTTACCCAAAACGATGTCATAGACACGCCCTGCATCGGTCACCTGAACATTCAGTTTCATTTTTCGAAAGTTGAACGGTAGCAAGGTTGAGTTCTCACTCGCTTGATTGCCTTCAGCGTCTAGATCGCAATGGATGGCCACGGGTGACAGGCCCGTATCGGGTGTTGCAATGACCTGCTGGCGTAGCTGCTCGCTTTCATTGCCGATGCCAACCCACAGTCCCTGATTGGCAACACGTACATGCAGCTTTCCGTTTTCACCCCCGCTGACGCCGAGTACCTGCATGTCTTTCGGCAAATCGATCAGGTAGTCCGCAAGTACATCGGTGGAGCTTCCAGCGGCGCGTAAGTCGGTGAAGTTCAATCCGATTTGCTTGGCGGCCTCGAGTGCATCGGCGAGTTGCTGAGCGAGTTTGGCACTATCGGTCAGCGCAACAGCGCCTGCCAAATAGCCTTTTTGCTCATTGGAGCCGATTGCTGCAAAGCAATCCAATTTGTGATTGACGACTGCTTGTTCGGCTAGTCCAGAGAAGAACTTGACGATTCGTTTGGTTGAATCTACGTCCGATTTGTTTTGAATGGAGTCGTTGTCAACGGCACCCAAGAGTTCCGTCTCCCAGTTTGCGATCCAGCGGAGAGTTTCTTGCGTATTGGCATCCGAGATTTTGGATGCGAAATCAATCATGAATGATCCGTTGGGCGCCTGGCTAGGTTTAAACATCGATGGGACTCGCAGCGCAGTGGTATCTTCTTGCGTGGTAAGCTGCACACGAATCTCATCGTTGGCTGAAGCGTTGAGTGCAAATTCAAAGGAACGAGACTCAAAGAGTGATTGTGCAAGAAACTGCTGTAGCCCGTACTTAAGATGTTCTTGAATGGAATCTTCATTTAGGTACAAACCGGCCGTAGGTTTCGTTGTTGTCATCGAGAGCAACTCTGCGAGCAACAGGGACTTGGCCGTCGGGAACATTCGCTGAAAATCGGCTTTCAGGCGGATATCGTCTTTGACATTAGTCCATGGACTTGCGTTCAGCGCGTTGGCGGCATCCCCAAGGAATTTGGGGCTATCGCTGAGCAACAGGAATGCGCCTGCTTGTTTGGCGTAGAACTTATCGTCTTTTCTCATCGCGTAGACCCCGTTGGGTGCAGGCACGGGAGCGGAACTCGTGAATGCGTCGAGAGCATTCATAAACGTATTTATATTTGCCAGTGGTAAGCAAATCACTAGTTGCGGGCGTTCGGGTGTTACGAAGATGAATCCACCGGAAGGTGAGTTCAACGAGATCGAATCGCTCATTCGGTCTAGAGTCGCCTTGCCATCAAGGCCTGCGGATGCAATTGGGTCCGGCAAACCAAGCTTTTGCACGACTTCTAGCAGTCTAACGGTGCTGGACGATTGAACTGTAAATACCGGCTCCTCGGCTCTGGCGGCATTAACGAGACAGATTGAGACCAAGACGCAGGCTAGGAAGGCAGTTTGACGCATGTTTGAACTCTATGGCGAAGATCACTCGGATTCCTCCCAGTCCAACGGTACACGCTCTACATGTAGGATGGGTAGGAAAGCAGTATCGTTCCCTTCGCCAGTTCGCGATCGGTGGTGCGTGCGCTGACATGGAAGTAACGAAACTCTGCTCGTTGCATGGCAACCTTACTATGCAGATAAATCGAGTCTCCTGGCCGGGCAAACGATTCGTGTTTTATGTGGCTTTCTGCGAGTACACTTAACGGCACATCCGGAATAGTTTGCCGGTAGGTTGGATCCGGTAAATTCCGCAGTTCTACCCCTAATCGTTGCAACCCTTCCATGTTCATCATGATACCGCTGGTCTGAGCGAGGCATTCGGTCAGCAGCGTAGGAGGAAAGTAAAGCAGATCTGGTCCGAAACTCTGAATCGAGAATTCATTCATCGGGACTTGTTTCAAGGCCACAATTGTGCGCGATTCAGGATGGTAGTCATGAATCCGATCCAAGAGTGCCATAACGTCCCGATGTGGGAGCAATTGGCGAATTGCATCACCATCCAATTGAATCGAAGGCAAATCCGATACCGTTTCAGATTGAGTCAACATAGGTTCCTTTAGGTGATGATGCCGAAGTCCTGTTCAGCACCTGCTCTACCGCCATCCACTACGATTGTTACCGCATTCAAGTATGAAGCATCTTCTGAAGCTGCGAAGCCGACAACTTTAGCAATCTCTTCAGGCATACCCCAACGTCCCATCGGGATCATCCTCAGGGACTCCGCCACAGTGGCAGCACTGACCGAGTCGGCCATTTCTGTTCGAGTAAAGCCGGGTGCGACCGTTAGTACACGCACACCATTGTTCGCAACTTCGCGGGCAAGAGAGCGTGTAAAGCCGATGATGGCGGACTTGGTTGTGCTATAGTTGGCTTGTCCGACACGAGGTGAGAGCCCCGAGCCTGAGCCAATGTTGATGATGACACCCGCTTTCTGCGCGATCATGTAGCGGACGACGGCCTTGCAACAGTGAAAAACAGAGTTCAGGTTGGTATCCATGACCTTCGACCAGTTGTCGGCAGTCATCATCATGAACACGTTGTCGCGAGTCACACCAGCATTATTGACCAGTACGTCAATGCGGCGGTGCGCGCTGGCGATTGACTTGACCATCGCTTGGACTTGATCCGGCATGGTCACGTCTGCTTGGTACAGTGCGCCCGTTCCGCCAGCGGCCTGTATTTCTGCCAGAGTTGCTTCCGCCTTCTCGCGATTGCTGAGGTAGTTCATGGCAATGAAGTACCCTCGGGAAGATAACTCTAGGGAGACGTGGCGGCCGATACCCCGTGTACCACCGGTCACGAGAGCGACCTTTCGCGGAGCACTCCGCGGTGTAGCTTGTGTACTCATGCTGAGGGTAAGCCCGCTTTTGCCGAATTTTGCCACGGAATACGCGCCATGGTGACTTGGCCCTTGGATGCTTCGCGACCATCGACGAGCGCGACGACTTTGGAGCGACACATGTCCTCACGACGAAACTCAACCACCCCTTCAAGACGAATCTGGTCGCCAGGGAAAACGGGGCTGGTGTGCTTGATTTTGCTTTCGACGAGCACGGTAGCCATTTTGTTAGCTACATGGATGTTGGCGGCAAAGTCTTCAGGAGCGATACCGGCTTCGATCAATTCGTAGATGATCCAACCACAGCCTGCGGCTTGAGCCAGGGCTTCGATGATCAGTACCCCTGGGAAAATCGGGTTGCCTGGGAAGTGACCTTGAATGAATGGGTCATTCTGACAAACGTTTTTGATCGCTATCATTTTGCCCGCGCTATGGTCATAGGATTCCACGCGGTCGAACATTTGAAATGGGTATCCGTGCGGCATAATCCGGCGAACTGTTGGTCCGTCGATTGAAATAGAGTTGACGTCAGTCAGGCGTGAGTTCCCAGTCATGGAAAAATTGTCCTACTACAGAGTTTGAAATAAGCAGGTTTGAAATACAGGCTTCGAATAGGAAACAGGTTTTGTGAAATGGCTATTGCAAGACAAAGCCAACATCGGGCTCTACGGCGTTACGGCCACCATCGATAGTGATTGTCTGACCAGTTAGATAAGCGGCATCATCGGAGCAGACGAACGAAACCAATTTCGAGAGCTCATCGGCCAATCCCCAGCGGCCCAGCGGAGTCACGCGAAAGGTCTCTTTGATAAACTCGGAGGTTAACACGTCGCTCATTTCTGACTTGAAAAATCCTGGTGCGATATGCATGACTCGCACACCCTTGTCCGCGACTTCGCGTGCCAGGGAACGTGTGAATCCAAACAATCCAGCTTTGGTCGCGCTATAGTTAACTTGTCCCGGCATAGCGACCACCGCCGAGCCTGAACCGATATTGACGATGACTCCCTTTTTAGCGGCACACATTTGCCGAATCACGGCCTTGGTGCAGTAGTAGATTGCGTCTAAATGCACTTCCATCAGTCGCTTCCAACTATCAGGTCGCATGACCATGAAGTACTCATCACGAGTCAAGCCCGCGTTGTTGATCAGAAAATCTACCTTCTTGTAAGCCTTGAAGACTGCCATGAACATCTTCTGCACGGCAGCATTATCGCTCACGTCTGTTTGGTAGATCATGCCGTCGCCACCAGCCTCGCGGATTTGGTCAAGCGTCTCTTCCGCCAAAGGAGTACTGCTGTCCGAAACGTAGTTGCATACGACAGTAGCGCCGCGGCGGCCAAGATCGATCGCCATAGAGCGTCCAAGGCCGCGCGATGCGCCAGTCACAACAGCGATTCTGCCCTCGAATTCCTTCATCCCGCAACCTTTCAACCCACTACTACTCGTCACAGCACATCATTCAGCGATATGCTTTATTCAGCAATATTCTTCGTCGCTAGTCTTTTAAGTGGTTTAAGACCACCACCACGATCCTCTACACAAATCGATTGATATTCGTGTATTTGTTCGTTGTTCCAGCGCATTAGCCCAAACAGTACCCGTCCAGCGCCACATTCACAAAAACAACGGACTCCGGCTGTCGAGAGTTTGTCGATAATCTGTTGCCATAAAACAGGTTGGCTGACACCGATGGATAAATCATGCATCAAGTCGTCTGGATTCTCACGAAAGTCTCCACTTGCACTGGTAAGAAGCGGAGCCTGAGGCGTGTTGAATGCAAATTTTTCAAGTTTTTCTACCAAGAGTTTGCTGGCAGCGGCAAGGTGAATTGAGTGCCATTTGCCACTGACATTAACTTGGCTGATTTCCGCCCCCAGCCTCGATAAAATGCCCTCAGCCTTCAGGACATCGGCCTCGCTGCCAACAAGGGTGGTATGCCGCGGGGCATTTTGCCCCGCCAAGTAAACCTGCTGCCCCTGGGATGACAACTCCGCGACAACTTCGAGCACTGCCAGTGAGCTTACCCCAGAAATCGTCACCATGCGTCCATCTGAGGACGTAAACTCTTCGAACAATTGTCCGCGTATTACCGCAATCTCAATTGCATCCTCGAGACTGAGCACGCCTGCGGCATAAAATGCTGCGACTTCACCCGCGCTATACCCAGCTATAAAATCCGGACTTAATCCCAGCGACCGAAGCACCTCAACGTAGCTGATGCTAATCGCTGTGATGAGTGGTTCCGATACGCTTGGACGCCTAAGTTCAGAGACTGGCCCGCGGTGGCGAAGTTCGCTAAGCGGTAAACCGCTGCGTTGTTCTGCCAAATCCAAGATTTCTCGAGCATGAGCGTATTCTGCTAGTAATTGGCGTCCCATCCCAGCCGCTTGACTTCCCTGACCAGGAAACATCCATGCAGTTCGTGTCACCGTACGGCTCCATTGGTTGCCAGGTCTCGGATGAATTTTGAATTGTCGACACCTTGAATTTCATATCGATTCGAATCATCAAAGATTTTTCGCATCAGGCCTTTGAGGACCTTTCCCGGTCCGCATTCCAGGAAATGGGTTGCCCCCAGATCCGCGATGGCCTGCACGAGTTCGAACCAGCGCACTGGGCTGCAGATCTGCGATTTGAGCAGTTCGCGGATACGTTCAGGATCATCTTCACATTGAGCCGTCATGCCCATGAAGAGCTTGCAGGTTGGTGCATTAAAGGTGGCTGCGTCGATGTCGGTCCGAAATGCTTCAGCCGCTGATGAAACGAGTGGACTGTGCCAAGCGCCTTGCACATTTAGGCGAACGCAGGTGCCGCCACAGCTGGAAAGCCGGGGAACCATGGCGTCTAAAGCTGAATCTTCCCCAGAGATAACCAATTGATTTGGCGAGTTGAAATTCGCCGCCACCACGACGCCTTCTTGGCACTCTTGAATGAGTGCTTCGATGCGATCGATGCCTACATCCTTAACCGCCAGCATACCGCCAGAGGCCGCTTGGGACATCAGCCTTCCGCGTCGAGCCGCGAGTTGAAGTACATCGTGAATGCTCAGAACATCGGCAGCATAGAGCGCCGAAAGTTCACCGAGACTGTGTCCGGCAACGACGCTCGGCTGCTTTCCATGAGCTTTCAAAAAGTCGACAAACGCTACGCTAAGCGCCACCAAGGTTGGCTGCAAATAGTCAGTTCGAATCAGAGTTGGCTCAGGACCACGTTGGCTAACCGTACGCAGTGGCAAGCCACTGTATTCTTCCGCTAGTTCGAAAACCTCTTCAGCCTTTGGGAAGGCACTAAACAATGCGCGTCCCATCCCAATCTCTTGCGAGCCTTGTCCAGGAAATAGCCAAGCTGTAGATGATTGTGAACTCACGTTATCGTCTCCTCAAAGAAACACATTCCGTCGAAGCGAGTCGGGCATCCAGCGAGTTAATCCACCCGCAGAGACAACGACTATGACGGCACAAAGGAGACGCAAGCAGCCTATCCAACAGGGACATCAGATTTTGGATCAGCGGCCTGCCAAGTCGCGAAGCACGACCATATCCATGACAAAAGTAGCGACAGTAGCAGTTGTAGGAGTATTTCGTCTCACTGCGAGAACGTCTTCGCCTGGCACAACCGGAGCAAGCCCTACAACCGCTAGTCACTCCACTGATATGACTTTTCGCGATAGGTTCCCAATCCTTGTAAGTGGATTTTTTGACCTAAGTTTGAAAGGTTTGTGATTGTATTCTTCTCTGGATTCCCCACCTGAGTAGATAGCCTGATCCATGAAGCTCCCGACCATGATTTCTTCAGATGAATCTTTCTCCAATGTCGCCGAAGCGTTCGTCCTAGCGCTGCGTTCGGGCGAAAGTCCGTCTATTGAAGAGTTTGCAGCTCGCTTTCCAAAATATGCGGCGGACATTCGCGACGAATTTCCGCTGATCCTGATGGCAGAGCAATTGAACGCACATGTCAAGAAAGAAAGCAGTTCGGCTTCGACTCCCAAAATGATTGGCCGATACCGCGTAACTGGCGAAATCGGTCGGGGTGGGATGGGACGCGTATACGCTGCTACCCAAGAAGGTCTGAATCGCCAAGTTGCAATCAAGGTCGTGAATTTCTCTGGTACTGAACAATGCGACTCACTGATTCGCTTCCAACGCGAAGCGAAATCGGCTGGCAAAATGAATCATCCGAACATCGTTCCGGTCTACGATTACGGTGTTCAAGATCAAATGCTCTACTTCGTCATGCCGCGCATCCGAGGCTTGGATCTATCGAGGATCGTAGATGGTTTAAGTCTTGAACGCTCCAAGTCATCATCCAAGAGCTTGACGATGGACTGGCGAATGATTGCAGAGGTGGGGGCTCAAGTCGCTGGAGCTCTCGCCTACGCACACGCACAAGGCATGATTCATCGGGACATCAAACCAGCCAACTTGATCATGGAAAGCGAAGGTCGCGTTTGGGTAACGGACTTTGGCTTGGTAAAAAACATTTCGGGTGACCAAACGCTCAGTCGAACCGGTGACTTGATTGGTACCCCACGCTATATGGCACCTGAACAATTGCGCGGTCTCAGTGACGCTCGCAGCGATATCTATGGATTGGGACTAACCCTTTACGAATTAGCAACCGGCAGACGCGCTTGGGATGACCTAAGTGGCACGGAACTCATTACTCGACGCAGTACGCTCGAATTGCCACCCATCCGATCGGTCAACAGCGAGATTCCCGAATCTCTTTGTACGATCATCATGAAGTGCTGTGCTTTCAAGCCCGATGATCGTTACCAGACAGCCAGCGAAGTTCAGTTTGTTCTCAACCGTTACCTTCAAGGCCACCGGGTAGGAGACCGCCGCAAGGCACGTAATGGCGAGCGCTCGATCCTAAAGCGGCGACCGATTCGCTTGATCCGCGGAGCGGCGACGCTATGCGGTATCTTCATATTCGGTGGAGCATGCTACTACGCCACTCGGCCCAAGAATCCTTTTGAAGATCCCTATGCATCGGTAACAATGCTCAAGGATGATCAAGTTCGAAAGGACTTTATTAAGCAGATTCCATCAATCATTCAACAAGTCGTAGAAAGCAAAGACGCAGAACTCAGGAATGCCGTCGGAGATGTCGCGAAGCAGACATTGACCAAGGAACTCGAAGCGGACGAAACTATTCCCGACAGCATCAAGGATGAAATAAAGAAGAATGTAGACCGCATGCATGAGCAGTTCGTGACGGGTCAAGTGGAAGAAGTTGGGCATACCCAAGACCTGTCGACGAACGCGTTGCTAGTGCAGGCCTGTGAATTCGACTGGGTCGTTCCACAGTTGAGTGAGTCTGGCCTTTCATCGCGCGAGAAGGCGGCTGGGCAGCGACTGTTGATGAACCTAAAAAAAGGAATCCTTGAACAAAGGGTCGTGCAACCGACCTTAGACAAGCTTCGCCGCAGCGCTGCAAAGTTGGCCGTAACCGAAGTCGCTGATGAGGATCCAAACGCGCACGCAAAATTGACGGACAATTCCCTGCGAACGTTTTTGGGATATGTCGAACTGGCTGTTTCAGACCGGAACAAAATAGATGACCGTGTGGTACTACCCCTACAGCAAAGGCAATCAGGAACTGTAGTGAATGCCATAGATACAGCCCTGCGAAATCCCGAAGTGCGGAACTTCCTGAATTCGCTTAAATAATGGGTACATGTTGGCCGTCGGCAACCTATTCTTTAAATATTAGGAATTGCTTAGCCAATCGGAGAGAGATCTAGGTAGCAGATCATGTTTGAATTGAATGCTGAAGAGCAACAATTAATCGACACATTCCGCAATCTGGGCTCCAGTGCGTTGGCTAGCTTTTTTGCTAATCACCGTGAAGAGCTCAAGCGTCTGATTCGATTGCGTTTGGATCGTCGCATTGCGCGCCGCGTAGACGAATCGGATGTACTGCAAGAAGCCTACGTCGAGTCGTGCAACCGTTTGCCAGCCTATGTCGAGAACCCTCAAATCCCTCCGATAGCGTGGATTCGTCGACTCGCGCGTCAGGTCGTAGTGCGTATTCACCGCGAGCATTTTGATACTCAAAAACGGGACTTGCGACGCGAAACTCATGGAACGCCCACGGTTCCTATGGATCTGTTTGAGCTATCTGCTGCAATCACGCCGCCAGATGCCAAATACGAGCGAGGTGAGCTGCAACAAAACGTGGCTCGAATCATGCAATCGATGACACCGCAGGAGCGAGAGATCCTTGTGCTTGTCCATGCAGAAGAGCTGACAATCCGCGAAGCGGCTGCAGAGATTGGTATCAATCTTGAAGCCGCCAAGAAGCGTTATCGCCGCGCGCTGCTTCGCCTTCGCGATCTAACGAACTACCTCGCTGGCAGCCAATCAGGACCGATGACGGTTAGCCTCTAGTGCTCTGTCCACATTCGATTTTTGGGTAGCGGAATGCGTCAAGCATTTCGAGAGTACTGAGGCTAGTGAGATTTTGAGCCGTCGGCGCTAGCGGCGCTAGCCGCGGGTCTCGAAGTTTGGAACGTGCATGGATTGGGCTCGTTCCAATGCAAGTTGAACTGGAGATATTCTGCGCTGGCACGTTTATTGACGATGAACGATTGCTCCTTCGGTCACCCGCGGCTAGCGCCGTCGGCTCACTAAATCAACGGGCGTTAGAGCCGTCGGCTCACCAACCGTGCCGCAGTTATTCATCCGCCCTCAAGATATCGAGAGTACCGCGGTGTCCCTCCGAAAGCCTTGACGGCTTCCGCTACCTCATTGAA
>JANRMD010000343.1:0-17312 GCA_033761895.1 Pirellulaceae bacterium
ATGCGACCACAGAAAATTCACTCGGGGGCTATGGGGATCAGGGATCTCGTCGGAGTGAACATGATGCATGCGATGGACACTAACCCAGCGGGCCGGGGTATCTTCCATACAGCAAATTCCCAAGATTGCGAAGATGTGCTCCATCCATTTGGGCGTCTTGAAACTGCGGTGCGTCAGTAACCGATGGTAACCGATGGTGATTCCTTGGCCGAAAACGTGGATGCCCACAATCAGAAAAATGACGCCAGTCCAACTGAAGAAGTACGGGACGAGCGCCACCAGTCCAAGTAGGTGCACGACGAGGATCGTTATCGCGTAAGTCCAATTCAGTCGATATGGAATTACTGGCGGTGGAACTGGATTGCTCATATCGTTTTTAAGGCCTTTGCGAGTTTCGGCTTGGTTTCGTTTGCGTTTCGTCCGATCGATTCGCAACCAGATTCAGTTGCGGAGTATTTTTGTAACTTGCCAAGGCCGCCGATTGTCCCATGTGTTTGGCAAGATGGAAAGAGTTAATACCCCTCGCGGAGCTCTTACTTTAGCTACATTCCAAGCTTCAAGGCTATATCGTTTGCCGCAGTGCAGTTTTGCCGCATGTGCTAATGGGGCATAATCTCACCCTGCTGAGCGATTTCGCGCAAAAGTGATCTAAATCCGCTCAGTCGACCTGCGTTTGGCCGTTTTTAAATCGATCCCACTTTTCAATCGCCCCATTTTTCAATCGGCGCTGCGGGATACCGTCTGCGGCGTTGTTGACAACTTAAATGCCTACTGCCAGCATTAGACCTTTCAAATTCGCGAACCCGAGCTGAAACAAACTATGACAACGGATCGAATCGGATTCATCGGTGGTGGCCAAATGGCTAAAGCCCTCGCTGGAGGTGCTGTGCGGGCCGGGTTGGTCAAACCTGAGCAGCTGCTCATCGCGGAACCAAACGCTCATCAAAAAGAAGCCTTCACCGCGACGATCGGCAAGGTACAGCTCTGCGATCACGGGCATGAAGTGTTGGCCGCGTGCGATCGTGTCGTGTTGGCGGTCAAACCCCAGGTACTGCAGCAGATCGGTGGCGAACTTGGGCGACGCATTGAGTCGCGCCATCTGCTAGTCTCGATCGCGGCTGGTATCTCTCTGACGCAGTTGCAAGAGCTGTTTAGCACCAAGCGGATCGTGCGCGTCATGCCGAACACACCCAGTCAAGTTGGCGCGGGGGCGGCCGGGATTGCGGCGGACGGCAATGTTTCGGAAAGCGATATTGCATGGGTTGAGCAACTGATGAATGCGGTCGGCACAAGCGTCCGCGTCCCGGACCGGTTGCTGCACGCGGTGACCGGAGTTTCCGGATCCGGTCCAGCGTACATTTATCTCGTCATCGAAGCCCTTAGTGACGGTGGTGTCGCGCAAGGATTGCCTCGAGACCTGGCAACTAAGCTGGCTGCACAAACAGTGCTCGGGGCAGCCAAGATGGTTTTGGATACCGGCTTGCACCCTGGTCAACTTAAGGATCAAGTGACCAGCCCCGCTGGCACAACGATCGCAGCCCTTCGTCATCTTGAACAAGCTGGTTTAAGAAGCGCTATGATCGAAGCGGTCGCAGCCGCAGCCGAACGCAGCGAAGAACTCGGCTCAATCTGAGTGTTCTGCTTGGTGGACGGGTGGGTCGCATCTGCCAGATGCGACCTCTCGGGTGGGTCGCATCTGCCAGATGCGACCTCTGCACTGTCTTGGATGTAGCACAAACTCACACTCAAAGTGAGCGCCGCGGACTGAGCATTACAAACTCAGCAGCCGCGAGGTCGCACCCGGCAGGATGCGACCCACTAAGATGCGAACCACAAGACGCGAACCACAAGACGCGACTCAAAAAAATCGCCCCGCATGACTGCGGGGCGATTAAAGTTTTTGCTATATTCTTGCAAGTAATGCAGTTGCACGTTAGCGACAATCTGCACAGCCGCTTGCGCAGCCGCTGCAACCGGCGCTTGGCACGGCAGGAGCGAGCGTTGGCGAGCCACAACCATTTGCACAGCCACCGACTGGTTGGCCTTCAGCGCATGGATAGATCGTAATTGGTACCAGTTTTGGAACCATGCGACATACTTGCACTTGGACTTCTTTGGTTGTCGTAACAGGCACAGAAACCGTGTACTCTTCGCTGATTTCTTCATTGACCGTTTCGAAACGAGTCGAAGTGAAGGGTTCCACTTTGGTCTCAGGTACGTTGAAAGTGTAAGAAACTTCCTTAGTACGCTTTTCCGTTGCGTAGCTGACTACAGGAATCGTCTCGGTACGAGTCTCTTGCTTGTAGCTCAACTTCTTAAGTGTGCGCGTACGAGTCTCGTCGTTGTACTGAACGACTTTACGACTGCGGGTGCGGGTCTCTTCAACGTAGTTCACAACTTTGCGCGTTCCTGTCCGAGTTTCCGGACGGTACAC
The DNA here is from genome assembly GCA_033761895.1 of Pirellulaceae bacterium. Lineage (GTDB taxonomy): Bacteria > Planctomycetota > Planctomycetia > Pirellulales > Pirellulaceae > Aureliella. The sequence continues at coordinate 2,435 of JANRMD010000343.1, forward strand.
AATGTAAGTGCACTCGTATGGAATCTGTTCGGTGTGCTGTTCGAAGACAGTGTAGGCAATCTCTTGCGATTGCGAGACGTTTTCGACGACAGGCACTTCTTCAGTCACTACATTGGGAACCCAGACGCGACGGGTGACGGTTTGAGTTACCGGCGCGCTGTATTGAACAGGTTCGCTGTAGGTCTGCACGGCTGGTTGCGCGTAGACGACTTGTCCCACACCACAACCACCAGCAGCAAATCCGCCGGCGACTCCGCAGCTCGCGCCGCTACCACAGCCGCCATGTCCCACGTGCCCACAGCCACTGCCGCAACCGCCGCGTCGGAACAAACGGCATCCATGGCCTCCGCAATGCCCTGCTCCACAGCTACCTGCCCCACAATTACCAACTGGAGCACTGTAGCTAGGCGCAGTATAGGCTGCAGGCGAATCATAAGCTGCCGAGTAAGTTGGCGTTGCACAAGCCGTTGCGACTTGCGGAGCCGCCACGGTGACTTCTTCTACACGATCTTCCCAGTGACCATAATCTTTGGTTACCGACTGCATACGAGTTACAGGTTGGCAAGTTTGAACGGTGCGAGTCTTGGTGACTGGTACAGCGTTGGTAACCGCCTGCATGCGAGTTTCGGTCATCGCCTGAGGAACTTGAACTGTGTAAGTAAACTCCTGGTCGACGAGTTGTGCGACGCGAACTTTATACTCTTCAGGCACTTCGACTACTTGAGGCACTTTAACGGTGTACTGTTCAGCGACTTCTGTCCATACTGGAACGGTGTCGACAACTTCAACCGTCTTTTCGCTCGTCTTCGGTACCAGCACCGTGTACTCGACCGTCTTGGTCTCCGAACGAGGAACCATGACAGTGATCGTCTTGTAGTCTTGCGATTCAACTGGCACTGTTCGAGCGACTACACGGGTTCGATAGCGAGTCTCGTTTTGGTATTCAGTCGTACATACGGCTCGTGTTTCCGTGAAGTACTTTGGTTCCAGGACAACCTTGTATGAGTTCACCGGACCACAGTCCATCAGTGAGCGTTGTTCGGTTTGAACCATCACTGCGCCACTGGAGACGTTGCCTTGGATGGTATTGCCGTAGGTGATCACAGCGTTACCACAAGATGTGCAGCCGGCCGGAGCAGGAGCAGCAACTGCAGGTGCCGAATAGTAACTGGGCGCAGCGACCGGTGCTTGATAATAGTTAACGTCTGGAACTTGATAGTAGTTTGCCACTGGCGCTTGCGAGTAAATCAAGGGCGCTGCAGATTGAACGTGTCGATGATGCCCGAAATGCGACAAGCATCCGCCGTGTGAGCAGCCACCTTTGCGAAATAGTCCTACGTAAACTTCTGAATCACTATTGTTGGTCGACACCAAATGCGTTTTCGGTTCGCTTGCGGTAGCCACCTCTGTAGACGCAGCGCTAACTGTTCCCGCTCCGTAAAGATCACTGCAGCCTCCGCCGCGCAGCGATTGCGCGTGCAGACTTCCCGATGTGCCTGCTAACAGTAGCAGAGCAACGAAATTCATTCTTCTCATTATGTGCGTCCCATGTTGTAAATCTCCGCAGTACCGGCTATGCGGATTTGGCCGGATTTTCCAGCTGGACAGTCTACACAATTTGGGGCTTGTAGGTAGATATTTTCAACGAAAATCCAGAATTTGCAGACTGGGATTTTTGCAGGCTGGGCATTCCCTCTCTACAACCACTGCTCATCTAAATTCGCACGAAAACCCGCTGCCGATGGAGCCATAATAGTATTAACCACATCAGGAACAGGACCGCTGACCCCAACATGACGTGCTCCCAAGCTTCGCCAAGCACCAGAAATGGGGCTTCTCCGAAGTGCCGAAGCAAAAGCTCCTTCAAGGGCTTCTCCAACACCCAACTCATCCCATAAGCCAAGATGGAATTTGAACCAAATACCATAAACGGAAACGCCCAGGCCTTAGCGTTCCAAGAATCGCAAATCGCATGCAAGACCGCCAGCCATACGAAACAGATCCCACCACTGAACAGGGCAAAGGAGGGTGTCCAGATTCTCTTCACGTTCGGACAAATTCCATAATGATCCAAGGCCCAGCCAGCGGCAATCAAGCATGCGCCCACCGTTGCCAAAAGCAGCGTCTGCATTTTGTAGCCGCCTTTAGCAGTGCCTTTGCCACCTGCTAATTTCCCATCAGCCAACATTCCACCTGCCAGCAATCCAAGAATCATCGTCGCTAGTGTCGGGATGCAGCTAAGAGTTGAATAGCCTCCGCTGTGAAACGGATAAACACTTGAATACGGGAACAGACTTAAGAACCAGACATCGAATGCCCAAGCTGGATTCGAGTTCTTGTTCCAGTGCGCTGCGAAACCAGACATCAGGTGCGGCCAATCCTTCGGCACTCCGACTGCTTCATAGTCAAAATCAGCCGCCGGCAAGGGCCACATCGCAAACAGTAACCAATAGCCCGCCAATATCAAAACAGCGGATAGCACTTGATTCCAACGCGGTGTCAGGGCGATCAAAAACAGTGCGCAATAGCCGAGCCCAATCTGCGTTAGTGTGTCATCGAACCTAAAGTCAGTGGCTGGTTTACCGAGACTGCGAAGCACAATACCCAACACTACCAACAATAGGCTTCGCCAGACCGCGTGCAAGAACATCGAGCCATAGCCTGAGCCTTTGAGAAGTCTTGATGCGATCGAAAACGGCAGTGAGACACCCACTAGAAACGTAAAGCTTGGCTGTATCAAGTCATGCAGCGAGCAGCCCACCCACTCGACGTGCGAAGTATGAAACTTCAACCAAGCCAATAAATTGCTTTCAGGGTAAACCTCGGCAAGCTTACTCAATTCAAGCACTTCCGCCATCATCAAGAACATCACCATCCCGCGATAAGCGTCAATGGACGCCAATCTCGAAGTCAGGTTTGAGGTCGTCGGTGGGGAAGCAAGTTGCTGGTTTGGCATCGAACTCGGCTCTTGGTAGCGGGCGAATGGACTACTATTTCTTCTTCAGGTAATCGCTATTCAGTTTGCCGCAGGACCACAGCAGACCACGAGTTACCAGATCCAAATAGCGCGCGTCGCCAACCGTACCATTGTTATGCCCCAGAGTGGTCGCGAAGACTTTGGTAGTCTTCCGATACTCATTGGTCCACACGACAACACACTCGGTGCTTGATTCTACACCCTTCTTATCTTTGATCCGTTGCGTACCCATGGCGATGGCCTTGGCGGTGTCGACCAATTTCCCTTCGCTGTTGTTGTAGAGTTCTTCGTTGATGGTTGTCCAGTTGGGTTGGCCTTCAGCGATGGGGCTCGATTGGGGAAGCAGCTCGATGTCGATGGGTGCTTGTGGACCATGTCCCGTCGATTGCAGACCGGTGAATTCGAACCAGGGCGTGATGGCTTTGGGATAGCCTTCGCTACGATACGAGTGCATGCCGCAATGCAGGATCACAGCGGGCAAGCCCTTGCGATGCGGTTCGAGAATGCGATCGATGACCGCCAGGTCCTTGACATCAGATGAGCATTCGTCATGAATGATCACGTCATAACCATCAGCCCAAGTGGCAGATTCGTAGATTGGATTGAGATGTTTGGTCGAGGTGTCAGGATCATGCGCAATGGTGACGTCAACGTGGGCTCGCTCTGAAATGCCCTTCGACAACAGTTCCTTTTGGACGGCGTAATCGTGGCAACATCCACCCAATACCAGTAGGGCTTTAATCGGCTTGAGCTTCGCGTCTTGGGCGCTGCAATTGGGTGACGATGTCAACGTGGCTGAGATGAAGCCGCTAAACGCGAATGTTGCCATCAAGGCAAAACGAGTGAGAAGAGATCGAGAGGAAATCATGGATGGCTCCAGTTGTTAAGGTGGGAAGGTGGAGCCACCAGTTTAACAGACCTGACGAACGATGTGTGAGTCAGTAAGCACCAACGTCTCGGAAGTCCGCGCGCGGTGCAAGGACTTGCCGATTATCGGGTAGCGGAAGCCGTCAAGGCTTTCGAAGGCCTCAGTAGCCGCCGCTGCCAAGCGGCGGTTGGTCACCCCGCATCGTGTCCACCGTCTGGCGACGGTGGCTACTCGAAATGCTTGACGCATTCCGCAACGAGGGTGCGAATCGCGTTAAAGCGCGGGCGGTCGCGCCCGCTGCTTCACTTTTCCAGCATGCGCCACTTCCCAGCCTGAGCGTGTGGTACTAGGCAGCAGCGCGATGAGCCTGCGAAGCGGCTGCGCGTGCGACTAGGGTCAACGTTTGACCAGGCTGTGCACAAGCGAGAATGATCGAGCCATCATGTGCGATGCGGTTCAACCAAGGTGCAATGTGACTGGCATCTGGCTGAGCTGGGTCGAGCCCGCCGTCGATGACGATCAGATCGCTTGCGCCGAACTTGTGCGCTACACGTGGCATGGCCGACTTGATATCGCCCGGGATCAACGATGCCTTGAAGCCGACTTGGGAAGCCACTTGGTGAGCGGCCTTCAGAGTCAGATGAGAGCCGCCATCCTTGGCTGCTTCAAATTCGTCAACGCCGATGTAACGTAACCGCTCAGTATCAGCAGTCAGCGTCACTAGCTGGGCAATGCGTTGCATACGCTCACCGCGTCCAACGCCGATTTCCAACAAGGACGAAATGGGTCGCTCGATCAACTGTCGAACCAACTCGCGATCAGAAACTGGCTTGCTAAACCGCGTCCAATAGACCCGTTGGATCCAAGTCAACCGACTCATGATCTTAACCCCTGATTGGCTTCCCTGCCGCATGCCCGAGAGAACGTCCCTTTTCTCTCTAAAAGGCAACCGACCCAGCCAGCATCCTTGCCTGTAGGTCGGTTCCGTCGATTGAACACGTCCTGTGTTCAGTTTGAATCCGGTATTCAGAATTCCAGTCGGCGAATCCTTCGCGCGTCTGCCATCCGTAGTTACTGGATCTTGATTTTCGCCCCTGAACTTGTGGTTCTCGGGTCTACTGGTCAGCTTATCCATCGACGTTCGACAACCCAAAATCAATGCGTTTGAAATCCTACCCCACAATTTCGCCAGCCAGCGCATCTTGCACAGTCGACATAATCCAACCTCATTCATCCGCAATTGCCCCGTCCGCTTCGCTAGCAATCACCGAAGGCGTCACCCTGTTGGCTGTGAACTATGTTTCGAAAGCTGAAAATATTGCCGCGTATAGCCGCGATGCATTCGGCTGCATTTCACCACAGAAATTCATCGAATCAGAAATCAATCGAATCGCAGAGCGCCACTGTGTTCCGCTTGCCACCAAAACGAAACTTACAACCTCCTCGCCGTGAAGTTCATGTGCAACTTTGCGAGCGGCGTTTGGTGCTTTCGGCTCAGATGCTATTCGATGTCTTGGGCGATCATGCCGTTCAGATGCACGGCAACCATGATCCTTTCCCAGCCATTGAGAACAGCCTTGGATCCGCGTTCGTCACTCAGTCCACCGCGGCTCACAATCTCAGTGGTTGGACGCAAATGGATCAGCAATTTGGATTGACGGGCAAAGGGCAAACTGTTGCCGTAATCGATAGTGGTATCGCGTGGGATCATGTGGCTCTAGGCAAGGGTTTTGGTGCTGGTTACCGAGTCGTCGGCGGTTGGGACTTCACTGAAGACGATGCGAACCCATATGATGATGGTCCCAGCGGCTTTCATGGTACGCACGTGGCTGGCATTATCGGGTCTGACGATAGAACGCGGACGGGTGTGGCACCTGATGTCGACTTGGTTGCCCTGCGCGTCTTCAGCGACACTGGCCAAGGCAACATGAGCTGGGTTGAAAAGGCTCTGCAGTGGGTACACACGAACCGCAATGCGTTCGAGAATCCGATCACTACCGTTAATCTTTCCCTCGGTTCGACTTGGAATTCCAGCGCAGCTCCAGAATGGGGCACGCTGGAAGATGAACTTAAGATTCTACATGACGATGGAATTGTAGTTACGGCTTCGGCTGGTAACTCCTTTCGATCAACCAATGCACCAGGGCTAAGCTACCCAGCGGCCAGCGAATATGTATTGCCGGTTGCAAGTGTTGATGACGATGGACAACTCAGCGACTTTAGCCAGCGCAGTGATCGAGTTCTGGCGGCCCCTGGTCGTGGAATACTCAGTACAGTGCCGGATCATTTTCTCGGTCGTGACGGCAGAGTCAACGATTTTGCGACATCTAGTGGAACGAGCATGGCGGCGCCCTACGTGGCTGGGGCTTCGGTCTTAGTCCGTCAAGCGATGGAGATGGCTGGTTGGAACAACATCAATGCGGACTCAATCGCGCAGCACTTGCACGACACCGCGGACTCTGTTTTCGACTCGATTACCAAGGCCTCCTACGCTCGGCTGGATCTACAGAATGCCATAGATGCAATTATCCCCGACGATAACGTTGGCGATAGCTTCGGTTCCGCCGCGCAGTTCAATTTGAGCAGCGGCAGGCTGGACGGCTGGATCAACTCGCTGCAAGACGACGATGTGTATCGATTTACTCCGGCCACCAACGGGCGACTGCAGTTGGATGCCAACAGCGATTGGCTCGACTCTCTGGGCTGGTCCATCTCAGCCAACGGGCAAAGCCTCCAAACAGGTTCGCTGGAGGCTAAAGCCGTTGCACTGGTCGCGGGACAAACTTACGAGTTGCGTGTCACGGCGGGCGATGAGATTGGAACATTCTCGCTGGGGTGGACTTTTCAAGCAGAACAAACTGGCGGTGGCGAATCTGGCAACGGTGGAACTAGTGGTGGCGGAACCGGCGGTGCGTCACCAACACAACTCGGTCCCATCGATTATTGGCAGAACAATGTCAACGCTGGAACCGCTTATCGAGTTCAAGCGACGGAAGATGGAGTGTTCACTGTTCTCTGGAAGAACGCTGATGCGCAGGCTAGTCAACTTAGTCTGACGCCGGTCGGCGGGTCCGCTCTCAACGATTCCACTTGGGAAGATGGTGCCCTGCGCTTGGATACATCGGCTAGAGCGGGGCAATGGTTTGACTTGCGGCTGCCCGGTAGCAGCACCGATCAAGGTGAACTGTCGATCGCCAATCTGCTCTCACAAACTGGTAAGCAACTTCAACTGGATGGGACCGCGAACAGCGATACGATTACCGTCAACACAAACCAGGGGCTATCGGTTGCGATTGGGTCGATAGAGTATCGCTTTGGGACAGGACAGATCGCCAGTCTTGAAATCGATTCGGATTCGGGTAGTGACAAACTAGTGATCCTTGGTTCGTCGCAATCCGAGAACGTGACCTTGCGAGCAGGTGTTGCGAATTTCGAAAGCAGTCAACTGACGATTCGAGCGGCTGGTTCAGAATTGGTGACCTTCAATGGCGGTGGCGGAGCTGACGTGGCGAGTTTGTACGATACCGTGGGTGATGACGCGCTCAGCCTCCGGCCACTTCAAGCTGAGATGTCGGGAGCTGGTTTTCAGTTCAACGTGACCGATGTGAATCGCATCTTCATTCATGCGACCTCTGGCGGGCAAGACATCGGTTACATTTACGATTCCACTGGCGATGATCGCTTGTCGGTTCGTCCTCAATTCTCGAGCATCACCGGACCTGGGTATTACAATTACATCTCGGGCGTTGAACGATTATTTGCGTATGGAACGGCCGGTGGCACCGACGTCGCCGAACTGTACGACTCGATCGGAAATGATCGATTTTCGACCAGTGGCGATGCTGCCTCGCTCGTCGGTCCAGGCTTTTCGAGCTACACGAAGTTCTTTGAGAAAGTCAACGTGTACGCGACCGCTGGGGGCAGCGATGTTGCCGCACTTTACGGCTCGAATACCCTTACACAATGGCAACGCGGCAGCGACTTCGTCAGTTTCAATGAAGACACGTGGGATCGCGAAGCCCGCGGTTTCGAAAGAGTGGACGCCTTCGCGGCGGGCCAATCCTTAGTGCTGCCCATCGTCGGACTCACCGTTGACAGCTCAACGCCACTCGACCTCGCACCCATCCATACCTTAGACCTTGGTTCCGACAACTTGGCTTGCCCCGCCATTGATTCTCTAAGTCAACGATCGCCTGTGTTTGAAGCGCCTCTTGGGCGCGCTGGCGGTGACCTGGTCTTTGAAGAGTCAGATTTGGAAAACGAATCGTTCATCAACGACTTTGCACAGCAAACTGAGAGCTTGCGGTTGGCTAGTGTCGATCTCCGCGAAACTTGGGCGACAGAGCGTTTGGACTTACCTGAAGAAGCACTCTTGAAGAACCCGGCGCTCGAGCGAGTCCTGCTCGACGAAATCTTCCGCATGCACGAAGAAGAGCGTTTCTTCTAAAGCGAAGGCTTAGGTAGTATGAGCGACTGCAGGTGACAAAGCGGATCTGCACAAGTAGCACACCATCGTGTCTAGATTGAAAAGTTGTGTAGAATAGAACGTTTGCACGACTGCGTTCTCAATTTCCTCTCGCATTCGACAGTAAATCGATGCTCAAGCAAATCATCAATATCTGGCGGAACAACAACGGATCTTTTCTGTTCGCTTGCGGATTGACCGTAGTGCTGGTTATGTCCGTATTGTGGCGATTCGATATGATTCCCGATCTTGGACAATCCCTACGGGCTTCGCCGATGATGATCGGCGGTCGCGTAACTTCGATGCCAACCGTAGTTGTGGTCAGCATCACGTCGGAGGACACCGCCACAGCAGACGTACACATGCAAGTGTTTGCGTCACCTGAAATGATCAATGAATCACTGTCCCCGATAGAAACACGCGTTACAACCATGAAAAATGGTCTAAGCGAGTTTCTGATTATGGGGCTGGCGCGTGGTGCCTATGCAGGCATCGCCTACGTTGACCTCAATGGAAATGGGCAGATTGATCTAGCTGACGATGGGATGCCGGCTGAGCCGTTTGGCTTCGCTAAGGTTACTTCGCCGGAAGATTCGCAGACGCTTGCCAATGGCGTCTTTGAGGTGACCGGCGACCCAACTTTCGTCAAAATCCATCTTAAAAAACCGAGGTTTCCAGTAACTTCGTCACGACCAACTGAGGGTGTTCAGCGCTAGCTTACTCATTAGGGATAGAGTTCGATTATGGAGATCGATGACAGCATGCAGATAACAAGGCGGAATGCGTTTGTTCACAAGCGGGCTGGCAGCGGCTCCTGGCAATGGCTCTTAGTAACGGCTGGTGGTCTATGCTTGATGTAGCTGTGTTTGATGTAAAGTCTTACGACCGGGATTACCTTGGCAACACGCTTGGAGCCGGCAAGATCAATTGGCGTTTCCATGAGTTTCGGCTGAGTGCCAAAACAGCCATGGCGGCAAAAGGCGCATCGGCTGTCTGCGTGTTCGTCAATGACCAAATCGACCGAGAGTGCTTGCAAGCGCTGGCTGAAGTCGGTGTTAAGTTGATTGCGTTGCGATGCGCGGGCTTCAACAACGTCGACCTACCGGCCGCTACTGCGCTCGGCTTCAAAGTCGTTCGCGTCCCGGCCTACTCTCCACACGCAGTTGCTGAACATACGGTCGGTCTACTACTGACACTCAATCGCAAGATACATCGGGCCTACAATCGCGTTCGCGAATCCAATTTTTCGCTTAACGGGTTGGTCGGTTTCGACGTGTATGGCAAGACTGTGGGCATCGTGGGTACCGGTAGAATTGGCCGAATCACAGCCCAGATTTTTCGTGGATTTGATGCAAATGTACTGGCCTACGATCCCATGCCATCTCAAGTATGGGCGGACGACCACAAGATTCAATATCGTGATCTTGAGGGTGTTCTTCGAGAAAGCGACATTGTCTCTTTGCATGTCCCACTGCTAACCGAAACCAAGCATTTGGTAAACGCTAAATCCATCGCAACCATGAAGCGCGGTGTGGTCATTCTGAACACAAGCCGTGGAAAGTTAATCGACACCGCAGCGCTGATTGACGGATTGAAATCTGGTCAGATCGGCGGCGTTGGGCTGGATGTTTATGAGGAAGAAGAAGGAGTTTTCTTCGAAGACCTTTCGGGACAGGTCCTGCAAGACGACGAACTCTCGCGTTTGATCAGCTTTCCCAACGTTTTGGTGACATCCCATCAAGCCTTTTTGACGCACGAGGCGCTCAGCGAGATCTCACGCGTGACGGCTGCGAACTTGAATGCCTTTGCCAACGGCTCCGCCTTTATAGATGGCACGGCACTGGTATAGATTGTGGTATAGCTTGTGATGCCCACCATTTTTCGTAAAGAGAATAACGGGTGAATGAAGCACTTTGCTCAATCAGCCGTTTGTAGTGGTCGGTCCTGCAGCTCCAAATTTTGCGCCCACCGGGTTTTTAAAGTCGCTTGGAGTCGGTCCATCCTCGGATCTGGCGTATTGTAACCTTACATCTCATTGTGGCACCACGCTGACATAGCCGACACTCTGCCGTTCATTGCAACGTTCTTGACAAACTCTCTGGCCAAGCATATCGTACATCGACGATATACAGTAAGCTGTCGCTAAGTGCGCGATCCCCTAAGGCCGAAATATGACCAGAACTAAGGCAAGCAACTCAAAGTGTGCCGCAACCACGGAGAAGCTAGCCTTGCCCGATGTAGAGTGGGCTGACGACTTGGCGAAGTTGACATGGGCTCTCGCTCACCCGGCTCGCGTGCGTATCGTGCGGTTGTTACTCAGCCGCAAGTCGTGTGTCTGCGGAGAGATCGTCGAAGAGATGCCGCTGGCCCAGTCCACCGTTTCCCAACATCTGAAAATTTTGAAGGAAACTGGGCTGGTCCAAGGCGAAATCGATGGGCCACGCGTCTGCTATTGCATCCATAAAGCTGCATTGGCAAAGCTAAAGAAGTTAGTTGCAAGCTTGTAGAGGGTGTGCCACCTGACCAAGTGTCCGCCTTGACCAACAGTTATTTCTCCTATTCTAATCGTATTTCGGCGATGAGCGATAGTTAGTGAGGGACGAAAGATGAATATGAAAAGTATCATCGATGATGTTAGAGATCAGTATGCGGGCGTCGCGAGAGGTGAACTTTCCAACGATTCGTCCGCGATAAGATCCATCGCGACTGCGTTTGGGTACTCAGAAGAGGAACTGAACCAGCTCCCCTCGGAGGCCAATATGGGGCTGTCGTGTGGCAACCCACTAGCCTTAGCAGGTATTCGTGAAGGCGAAACGGTCGTCGATCTCGGATGCGGTGGAGGTATGGATGTATTTTTGGCGGCACGCAAAGTTGGATCGTCAGGACGTGTCATTGGCATCGATATGACCGCGGAGATGCTCCAGCGAGCTCGTGCAGGCCAACTGAAATTGGGGCTGCAAAATGTCGAATTCCACCAAGCCACCATCGATCGCTTGCCGCTGCCCGATAACTCCGTTGACTGCGTGATTAGCAACTGCGTGATTAATCTCGTGCCCGACAAGTTGGCTGTGTTCCGCGAAATTCTGCGCGTACTCAAGCCAGGCGGCCGCGTAGCACTTAGCGATATTGCCTTGAAGCAAGTCCTGCCCAGCGAGGTAAAGCACAGTGTCGAAGCGTATGTTGGATGTATTTCAGGTGCGATACTTATCCGTGAATACAGTAGCCTGTTGGTACAAGCAGGCTTTACCTCAGTGGTCGTAACAGATACCGGCGCCGACTTGAATGCTTACGCAATGGCCAGCGACGGAGCCGGATGCTGTGGCGGCTCATGCGACTCAACTGCCAGCGATTCCGCTCCCACTCCACAGCAGAAATCGCTGCACGACGGACTAGCCACGGTTATGCGATCGTTTGATGCGAACGCGTACGCGGCCAGTGTGCGAGTCTATGCGCTGAAACAGACTATCAGCCCCCTCGATAACCCCATTCCCAAATTTAGTAGTCAACCAATCTCCACGGAGAATAAGATGAAAACGATTCAAGTCTATGACAAGCCCATGTGCTGCTCGACAGGAGTCTGTGGGCCAGAAGTCGATCCTGTGCTGCCTCAGTTTGCCGCAGATCTCGATTGGCTGAAAAGCCAAGGCCACATCATCCAGCGATTCAACCTGGCTCAGCAACCTCTGGCGTTTATCGAAAACAAGGCGATCCACGGCATATTAAGTACCGAGGGTACAGAAGCTTTGCCAGTGATCGTCATTGATAATGAGATTGTGAGTCGCAAGGTCTATCCCTCCCGCGATACACTCACAAGCTGGTTAAATGGATCGCCAGTGAAACAACAGCTACCGGTCGCCAGCGCCAACGGTGGCTGCTGCGGCACTGGAAGCTGCTGAGTTAAGAAGGAGTTTGGTGTAAGGTGTAGTTGCTTTTAGCATGATTGAAGTTAACACTAGCCGGCGGCCATTTGCGTCATGAAATTTTTAAAACAACCTACTCGCAACTTGTTCTTTACGGGCAAAGGTGGTGTCGGGAAGACGTCGGTTGCATGTGCGACGGCGGTTCGGCTGGCAGACGCGGGCAAGCGCGTCTTGCTGGTGTCTACAGATCCGGCTTCGAATTTAGACGAAGTTCTTGGCGTTGATCTTGGAAACCATCCGACTGCGATTCCAGCGATTCCGACTTTGTTTGCGATGAATCTCGACCCCGAGAAATCAGCCGCTGAGTATCGCGAACGAATGGTTTCTCCCTACCGAGGGTTATTGCCGGAAGCGGCGCTGAGAAGCATGGAGGAGCAGTTCTCTGGTTCGTGCACTCTCGAGATTGCGGCCTTTGATGAGTTTTCGCGATTGCTTGGAGATCCTCAGGCGACCGTTGAGTTCGATCATGTGATCTTCGATACTGCTCCAACGGGCCACACATTGCGATTGCTGACGCTGCCGTCGGCTTGGGATGGATTCATGGAGAAAAACACAACCGGAACGAGTTGCCTCGGGCCGCTGGCAGGTCTGCAGAATCAACAGAAACTGTATCAAGACTCAGTAAAGGCGCTCGGCGATCCAGCGGTGACGACACTCGTCTTGGTCGCTCGAGCGGAAGCGAGTGCTTTAAGGGAAGCGAACCGTACCAGCCAAGAATTGGCAGAACTAGGCGTTCGCAATCAGCATTTGGTGGTCAATGGAGTTTTTCAAGCTCAAGACGCAAGTGACCCTTATGCTGTCGCTCTTGAACATCGCGAAACGATGGCGCTAGCCGCGATGCCTGCGGGATTGAAGTCCTTTCCGCAAACAATCGTTCCGCTTAGTCCCGATGGGATCCTCGGTATTGCATCTCTGCGGCGCCTGGGTGAAGTCGATTCGGCCGCGTCGTACATTTCAACTGAGGAATGCACTCCGGTTGAAGGCTTGTCACAGTTGTCGGACTTAATCGATGACTTGGTTGCACCGGGCCACGGTGTCATTCTTGCGATGGGTAAAGGTGGCGTTGGCAAAACCACTGTGGCTGCTGCGGTCGCGGTCGCGATTGCTGAGCGCGGCTATGAAGTTCATCTTTCGACCACAGATCCAGCGGCTCATATCGCAGCGGCATTGAACGACGAGCGCTTGCCCCATTTGTCGGTTAGTCGCATTGATCCTCAAGCAGAAACTGCAAAGTATTCAGCCGAAGTTGTGGCTCGAGCCGGCAAGAACCTTGATGAAAAAGGCAAAGCGCTGCTGGAAGAAGATCTGCGTTCACCGTGCACCGAAGAGATCGCTGTGTTTCGCGCATTCGCCGACGCGGTGGCCGCAGGCACGAACAAATTCGTCGTCCTTGATACCGCGCCCACAGGGCACACCGTCCTGCTACTCGATTCAGCCTTGGCGTACCATCGCGAGGTCACACGCCAAACCAGCGAAATGCCGGAAGCGGTTGAGCAGCTGCTACCGCGACTACGCGATCCAAATTTTACGCGCGTGCTAATCGTTACCCTACCAGAAGCGACTCCCGTCCACGAAGCCGCAACCTTGCAGCGAGATCTGCGGCGAGCGGAAATTGAGCCCTTTGCGTGGGTTATCAATCAAGTGCTCAGCCCTCTACGCATCACCGACCCCATCATGAAACAACGTAAATTGCATGAGCAAAAATATTTGCGTGAGGTCAAGGATGTTCAGGCTGGTCGGGCGGTGATTATTCCATGGCAGATTGAACCTCCGATCGGTTTGGAAGCGCTCCGCCGCTTGACGCACTTGGACCTTGAAGCCCTCCCTACGGTTCGTGAATGATGGACATATCATCCGCCGTAGCTTTGGATGCACTCAGCGTTTCGTAGACTGGATAGTTCGTAAACCCCAAGGAATGATTGATGACATTGAGTAAATCGCCAGGTTCTGCAACAGCTTTTTACCCGGAACTAAATCGATACTTAACCGACAGCATCGCTCAATTCGCGCTGATCCCGCCAGAGCGCCAAGATGAACTTGTGAAAGTTGCGGACTTCATTCGTAAGCGGCTATCGAAGTCGGAGCCTGCCGAGTTAACGTTTATCTGCACCCATAACTCCAGACGTAGTCATCTCTCGCAGATATGGGCGCAGGTTGCTGCCGAATACTATGGGCTCGATGGCGTGCAAACTTATTCGGGCGGCACTGAAGCAACCGCCTTCAACCCGCGAGCCGTGGCAGCCATGCAGCGCTGCGGATTGAAGATCATCGCCGACGATCCGACCGCGGGCAATCCACGCTATAGCGTCTTCACTTCGGACGCATCGACCCCTCAGGTCTGCTTTTCAAAAGTGTACAGCCAGCCACCGAACCCAACTAAAGACTATTGCGCGGTCATGACTTGCTCGCAAGCCGACGACGCTTGTCCGCTAGTCATGGGCAGTGAACTCCGTATGCCGATTCGATACGAAGATCCGAAGGTCGCTGATGACACAGCCTTCGAAGCTCAGCGGTACGATGAGCGTTGTGCGCAGATTTGCCGCGAGATGCTGTTCATGATGTCGCGAGTGTGACCGCATTCTGGGCCGTGCGACAAATAGCAATCTTTCAAAAATCTCTAGCGAGAGTTTTGTTGCAGGTGAAAACGC
>JANRMD010000344.1:0-2468 GCA_033761895.1 Pirellulaceae bacterium
AGGAAGTCGCCGTATGAGCCTGTTAGTAGAAACGAACCAGTCGCTACGAATGAGTTTTACGGTCGCCGCATGGGAATTTGGACGCTACTTCAAACTGAAGGATCAAATCGTTGGCCTCGTTTCGTTGCTGATGGGGGCAACGATTGCTTACGGAGCGGTACAAATTGCGAAATCGGCATCCAAAGTGGAACTTGCCATTTTGGGTGCGAGCCAACAATTCGAACTGCCCAAGGACGGCAAATTGACTGTCGCTGTCGGTAAGTTTTCAGAAGAGGAGTGGCGAGCTCAAGTGCTTGCCGGAGATGTGGATGGGTTGTTGATTTTCTCCCAGCCAGACTCGGCACAGGTTTCCGCAAACCGCTCCAGCGAAGTCGCTGATGTCACTCCAACTGCAAATACTACCGACACGCAATCGCTGAATCGACTTTGGTCAGCCCAGTTGTTCGTGCGTCAAACACCGACTTGGCTGGAGGATTTGCAGCCGTCCCTTCAGGCCGATCGCATGCGGACGGTCATTGAAGCCTCCGGCGTCGCGCCGCAAACCCTTGCGTCCATTGCCGCGCCCGCTCAGGTTGACATCATCGAATTGTCGAACCGGGCAGTCTCGAAAAGTGATCGACTAGTTGCGTTCTGCATCCTCGGAGCCACGTTGCTGACCAGTTGGATTGGTCTGGCCTACATGCTCACAGGCATCACGGGTGAGAAGCAGCAGCGAGTGACCGAGCAAATCGTCAGCGCAATCCGACCTCAGATGTGGATCGACGGCAAGTTACTCGGCATTACGGGCGCAGCCATTGGTTCGCTCGCTTTCGTTTTAGTGAGCGGCATGATTGCGGCGCTTGCCGCATCTTTATTCAGGTATGAACTGCCGATTCCAGGCGTGATCAACCGCTGGGATCTAATTCCCATCCTTGCCTTCTTTTATGTTGCAGGCGTCCTGTTCTGGAATTGCTTTTATGCCGGAGTCGCAGCAGTCATCAATGACCCCAATACATCTTCCCGAACCTCACTTCTGTTTCTTCCCATGCTGCCACTTTTCGCCGCAGGCCTAGTGACTTCACAGCCGGATGGTGCATTGATGAGAGCACTGAGTCTCCTGCCAGGTACTTCGGTTACCGCGATGCCCATGCGTTTGGTACTGGGGGAGGTGTCAACACCGGATTTACTGCTCAGCATCACTCTGCTCCTATTGGGGATTGCCACCCTCCGCTGGGTCGCTGGACGCGTCTTCGCGGCAGGCATCATGCTGTATGGTAAAGAACCGAGTTGGCTGGATATAGCCAAGTGGGCTTTCGGAAGCAGCAACGACCGCATGACGTTGAATGCGTCGACTAACTCATGAGGCATTCAACTTAAAGGAACCTAAATAGTACCAGAAGCTACAAATTTGTTCACGGCTAACCAACGACAGAAAAACCATGAATATGAACGCAAGAGCAAACTTCCTCGCGGTACAAAAATGCCGCAGCGCCGAAACAGCGTGCTATGCGGGCTCGTTTGTGGCTAGTTAGGTGTTTCTCATCGCCAATCAAGAATCCGATCAACGTTTACTTCATAATCGGCGAAGAAGCGAACTTAGGTTTTGTCCGCGTTTTTGGCGTCCGTAAATCAAGCTGTGACGTGGCATGACTTTAGATGCCCACCAAGTTCGGTGTGGCAGACGAGACGATGCTTTGTTGAATCGAGCTTGGGTGGATCATCACTCTCTCGCACTGGCGGGAGTTGGTCCCGGCCGGTATGCCCTCTTCGTTTGTTGCACCTGTCGGTCCCGATTTTCAGGTTGTGATCCAAGTGGCGCTCGTTGACGACGCAAAAGCCGTTGTGAACCTCGTGCTTGAGCGTCTGAATGACGCGTTCAACGAACACCTTTAGGTTCGGCGACTTGATCGGCGTTTTCTTGATGCTGCGGCCAACGCTTGTGTGCACGTCGTCCAGCGCCGGAACGTATCGGGCGTCCTGATCACGCTGCAAGATCGTGCAGGACAGGTTCTTTTCTCGCAAGAACACATCGAAATTGCGGGTTTGCTTCACCGTCCAATCGCCCCATGGATTGGCCCTAGAGGCGAAACCTAGATCCGGCGAGTACCTACGTGAATGAGGACCAGGAAGAAACTGACATTTGCGAAAACAAGCTACTACAACAAGAGTTCAAATGCCCTCGGGTTGTTTCACATTCCTGCAGGGCAGGGTGCCTGAATTGTCTTTCTCGAACAGTGCTGATCGCTAGTTTCGCTTCGTGGCCACGGCTGGACTGCACTCAGGGTCAGTGGGTGACGCGTCGTTCATCATTTTTCCCCAGCAGATTTCCAGCCCTTTGTCGGTCAATTGCAAGTTACATGTACTTGCGAACAACAGGGGTCCGTTGCTCGATCGAATCGATATCCACATTGAGGTCCCGGCCGTTCCGTTTGCTGAATTGTCTAGCGGAACTCCAGGCACCTCCAGCGAACAGATCCGCGAACAAGTCA
>JANRMD010000345.1:0-14779 GCA_033761895.1 Pirellulaceae bacterium
GGTGAACGTCTGGGCAAGCCCCTGAGCTGAATTCCGTTGGTCGCATAACGAATGTCAGCGTACTGCACGCTTGAGCCTGGGTTTTCCTGGGCTTCACGTGTGCGCACTTGGACTTCGTAGCTTCCGCTGGTTAGCCCGGCGTTAAAGTTATCGATGTCGGTACTGGAGCTGCGAACACGGAAATGATACGTGCTGCGAGTGCCGGCATTGCCTGGCAATACAAGTCGCAAACCAGCATCGCGTGCGTTAGTAGTTCCATCCTCTTTCAATAGTCCGCTGGCATTCCTTCGCAACTTGCCAAATACCTGGCTTGGCAATGGATTTACAAGCGTTGGGCTGATGGACGTAGTGCGTGTAATCAAACTTGAATCAAGCGTTTCCGCAGTGCTGTTATCGCTTCTCGCGAGCAATTGTCCGTTTGAGTTGAGCACTTCGATAACCGTATCGAGCGTGTACGTAGTGCTGTCGACATCAAACCAAACTTCCGTTCCTGCTTCACCCGTGAAGCTATACACGTCAACATCCGTAGGCTGGGATAGGACACCTTGCACCACAAAGCCCAGTCGGAAATTCTCATCGCTGGCTGTCGGACGACTGGCCAAATCACCTAGCAATTGGGCCGTGTTGGTAGTGCTGTTAAATCCAGGAGCAATCGCTGTGGGCGATTCGATCTCCATGACAGTTGCTACGTTGCGATCGTTGGAGTTCTGATCCAACAGAATGCTTCGCCAATCAGAAGGACGAGGAATAGTTGCTACACCGTCGTTGTTGGTGTCCGTCTGAGGCGTACCGTCTGGTTGCAGACCTGCACCCACGCTGTCATCTCGGAAGCTGGTCAAGATCACTGGGAAACCAGGCTGGCCGATAATCTCAACGGTTCCGCCGATGCGATCATTCGCGTTCGTCGTAGTTCCTGTTGCGGTAATTCCAGTTCCACCAAGATAGTTGAAGTTGGAGCCGTAACCGATCAACTTAACGACCAAAGACTCCGTAGGCGAGCTCTGCAAACGCAAGCCACCTTCGTGCACAAAGTTGCTAACTACGATCGAATTGAACAGCACGTGAACGATATCGGTATCGTCCCAAACGCTTTCAGTCATCAATTCGTCGCCACGAATTTCCAAGCCGTTCATTTCATTGTTCAGCATTCGATTTTCGCGGATCAATGGACCGCGATTGCTATCGAATTCAGCTAAACGCTCAGCAAAGCCGTTTGAACGACCGTAGTCGACGCGTAGATCCGAAGTTAGGCTGTTGGCATCGATATCGATCGCGCTACCACGGTTGTTACGGAAGGTGTTGCCAACCAGAATCGGTTGCGTTCCACGTACAAAGATGGTGGAGGGTCGATTATCCTGACGACCAAGGCGATTGAGTGGTCCTTGACCACCGATGCCGTCTTCGTTGAACTCAAAAGTCGAATTGGTGATACGGCCATCGGCTTGTTGCAATTCGATTGGGCTGAAGGCCTTGAAGGTACCTTCCAACTTGGTGACACCACCCGCATAAGCCACAGTCACATGATCAAGGGTAAGGTTCGAACCTGTGCTAGCGTAGATACCACCCCAATCACGAGGTCGTGGAATCGAACCAGTTCCATCGTTGTTGGTATCGAAACTGCCACCCGCTCCGTAGCGGTCATCCAGTTTGCTGGTGAAGATAATCGGCGCACCATCGGTACCTTCAGCGATCAAGTTCGCTCCTGGTCCAATTTCAATTCGGGCACCTTCGAACTTCAATACCGCACCTGGATCAATAACCAAGCTGGCATCCAAGCGCGGACGCAACGTGCCTAGCGAAAATTCGGAAAGAGTCGTTCCGAGGCTGCTACCGTTGTCGACAAAGGCAGTTGTCGTATTGCTGGCTGGTTCCAGCAGCTCGGCAACAAGCGTGTAGGCGGCGGTACCACCAGGAGCGCTGCGATAAAGTCGACGACCGCTAAAGCCTGCCTGAGTCAACGGTAGATTGCTGATCGTGACCCTTTGGTTGGCTGTCACGGTAACGTTGCTGGTAACGTCGGAAGCAATGCTTTCGCGACCTGCACTATCGATCATGACGAGTCGATAGTTGTAAACGCCGGGTACAAACGCTCCACCGGCTGATGTCGCTAAGGTGACGTTGCTAACATTGGCGCGGTCTCGCACCAATATGCCGCCAGAATCCTGGCCCAAATCCATGTAGCCGGATGACGTGGCATCGATCTGAGCAACCTGAGTGTAAATGCCACCACCGCTGCTGTTGCTACGGTACAGCCGACGCGCTACATATTCACCCGAAGTCAGCGGAAGGCCGAACAACTGAATCGCAGTCTGCCCAACGCTCAGATCAACACTGCCCGTCGCATCCGAAGCTGGAGTTTCATAACCGTTGATATCCACAAAGGTAACTTTGTAGTTGTAAGTACCTGGCAACAGCGTTCCACCGACGGTGGGTTGCAGGGCAGTCAGATTAGCCAGCGGTCGTGTGGTATCGAGAATTGCGCCACCAGGTGTTGAGGCGACAAAGACATTCTCCGAGATGATGTAAGGAATGTCGATGTCGTCAAAGCGCGCTGGAACTGTCAACTGGCGAATTGAATTTGCCGTTGGCGTATCAACCCGTACGAACAAACCATTGAGCGAGTTGTTGGTGAGGATGTTGTGGTGAATTTCTGGTCCAACACGGTCATAGTCACTGGTGAACTTGCCGTCTTGTTGGAACCGAGGTTCGTTGAAGTTGGTTTCTTCGAAGCTGTTCGGCGCGGCGCTCATCGCAGCGTTGGCGCTGTTGCTGATCCTATTGAAAGTAATGGTAGGCCGCATGTCGATGATCTGAATCGGATTCACAACTTGCTGAACCGAATCGATAACAACGTTACCGCCACCACCAAAGCGCAGATCCGCATGATTAACGTATTGCAGGAAGATACCTTCGTCTTCCAAGTCTCGGCGACCGGCCGCTTGATCGACGTCACGGCGGTAGGTTATACCACCCCAATCACCAACCGCAGGGATTGTTTGCGGTGCGTAAGTATCAAAGCCCAACGACTGATCTAACCAGGAGGTAAAGAACACGCTGCCAGGAATAGTCGAACCATCGGAGGCTCGCAGCAGGCGACCGTTGCTATCGGTTAAGGCCGGCGTGCCAAGCACTTGCAGAGCACCCTCACTGCGATCCACACCTTGGCTGGTGCTACCTACACCAATGCGAGCGCGACGCAATTTCAGGATTGCACCGGCGTCGATCATGGTGGTCACGCCGCGCGGAACATCCATCGAGCTACCATCGCTCAGCGAAGCACCGTTCAGCAGATCGATACCGATTTCGTAGGCGATGTTATCGTTTGACGTTTCTAATCGACGGTCTTGTCCGCCGTTACCAACGATGCGGACGATATCCCCAGGCAACGCTGAAGCAAATGCATTGGCAACTCCGCTGCCAGCGATGTTGTTGAACGGTCTCGCGAGCGAACCATCTGCATTCGGACCAGCCACTTTATCAACAAAAATCATCCGTCCCTGGACTTCGATATTATTCAGACCAGGTGACATCGTCACGGTGCGTTCACCCTGGAGGGTTAAACGGATCCCGTTGCTGATTGCTGAGACGCCTAACTCTGCACGCGAACGAATCGCTTCGAAGAGCTTCTGGGATAGATCGCCAGCGGTACTAGCGAGCGTGTAATCTACGCGTGTGTTCCCAATCCCGACAATCGGATCGGAACTGAATTCAAAATTGCGGACCGTGCCGTTAGCACCGGTGATGGTAATGATCTTGCCTTCAAGATCCGCAGATCCGCCAGCATTAAACTGCAGAACACGATTGAGTGGTCGAGTTTGGAACCAGAAATTATAGGTTCCGCCAGGCACACCATCAGCGTCGCCGTCGATGGCCACCGATTGGTCACCAGCGAAGCCACCCGCCATATCCTGAATTGCGTCAGTCGAGTCAACTTGCGCACGGAAAGTGATTCGCAGATCGTACTTGCCCTGCGTTCTTCCGCCGAAACCCGTGTCCGGAATCGTCGGGTCGTAGTTCTCATTGCCGCTCGCGCTGACTCCGATGAAGTAAACGCCGGACGACAATTGCTGCTGGATGAACGAATCATCGCTAAAGTAATTGTCATTGCGGGACACCAATTCCAGATCGCCACCGTTGAGTACGATTGGGCTGTAGGTTACGTCGCGATTGCCCACCAACGTCGTTCCACTGCCACGGGCTAGCGTGACCTTAACCAATTTCGCAACGGCAGGATGCGCATTCAGCGAGTCGACGAACTGAGCTGCAGTGGTCTCTTGACCAAGCGTGCTGTTGAGATCGATCGTGATCAAATTATCAAACACATTGATAATTGGCTGCGCACCAACACCACGCTCGCTGCGTGTGACGAAAACTCGAAGATTGTTGCCTAGGCGTCCTGGCTGAACCGCATCAAACTTGATCGACAGCGACTCACCAGCCGCCAAGTTACTGGTCGCGCTGGCTTGCTTTTGCTTGTACAAGTGCAACAGCGTATCGAGTGGACTGCTATGGGTTAATCGTTCTGCATAAGTTTCAGCCACGAACAGACCAACGCGATCGGCGCCGCCGAAGTCGACTTCGAATCGATACAGGTCAATGTCATTGCTGTCAGGGCGGAAAATGTGCTGGCCATGCAGAACATCATAAGCACCAGGGAAAACCGGTTCATCGGCAGGTGTTGCGTTGGACAAGCCGGCGTTTACGAACGCTGTTGACAAGGCCATCAACGTACCCGATGGCAAGTCTCCGGCACGTTCCAGTCCCAAGAGCATACCGACGCCAGTCAACGCGGCTCGCGACCAGTCTTCACCATAGTTGTCGCCCCATTGTCGCTGCGCATCCAAAATCAACAGGCTCGAACGGAACGCCGGATCGATTTGAACGCCCATGTTAATGGCGTTGGTGACTACGACGTTCGGGCTAGTGCCTGTCAGCACGCCCAACGAACCGGTAGCAATAGTGATTCCCGAGTTCGGTGTTTCAACGAATTGAATGCCGAGATGGTCACTCCAAATCTGAAGAACTTCGCGGGCTCGCTGCTTCTGCTTTTCTGTGATCGCATTCGTCAGCAGGTTGCCGGTGCTGTCGGCCGCATAGTTCAATTTAAAGTTGTAGCTGATCGTGGTAACGCCAGCGACCCTGTCAGCTCCAAACGCAGCATTGATGTATTGCTCGAAGCTTGCACCCGCTTCGGTGGGCACATCGCGCATGCCCGGATCGTCTGTCGCACCAATCAAGTCGAAGTTGTACGGTACTGGATCGATTTCCGAACTGAGGATCAAACTTGTTTGATTGGTCGCTGACGATCCAATCGCACCCAAGTTCATGGCAGTGGTGTAGGTGCTACCCAAACCCACAACCGTCAACGGCGAATAGTTGATCGGCTTGTTCAAGAGAGTGGTGCCAATGCTGCCCGGTTCAAGCTGCACCGAGACAAGATTGCTGGATGCCGAAGAGGTCTGCAAAGCAGCCAACAACTGAGCAGCAGTCACGTTGTTGCTACCGAGTTCAATATTGATCGTTCGTCCACTGGCGGTAATGGCAATCGGGCCATTGTTGTTGGCATTGGTGATATTGATTCGAATGCCACTGCCAGCTTCGCCCAATACACGTGACGTAAACCGGAACTTCGCAGCGCCAGCGGTATTGAAATCGCTGATCACCGTCGCCGCAGCTTCGCTCAATCGTGGAGTGATCGGCTCGGTCTCGCGAGTTCCAATCCGCAGTCGGAACGTGCGCGAACCCGAATTGGAACCGGGGAGGCTATCGATGTCTTGACCGAAGCGCAAGGTGGCGGTGTTCGCCGACGCGTTATACTGCACCGATTGCGGCAAGAACCTCTGGTCATCAGTGTTGCGAACCGTCTCGTCCGTGAAAATCAATTGATAGAACTGTGGATTTTCGGCAGAGCGCGATGTAGGTTGCCCTTGCGCGTTGTTCTCTACCAACAACTTGTCGTTATCGAAGTAAACAACAATCGTATCGCGTAACTGTTGCAGAGAGTTGTTGGCGGTGCGCACCACAGGTTGTGGGACAACAGCCGTGACTTGTGGTCCTAGGTCAATCCGGAAATTAACCGTGTCTTGTCGCTGGTTGGCCAATGTCGGCTTAAACAGTTCACCCGCACCACCGGTTGCGGTCGTATTTCGCAAACCAACAATGCCAGTTACCGGATCATCGAATCCGAAAATCTCAGCTCGGTAGAGATCGTTCGGTAGCGATTCTGCAAAACGAAGCGTAACCTCGTTCTCGTTAGGCGCATCGCCAATGACCACTCGGCCCGGCTGGATGATCACATCGCCAGTACGATTCAAGGTCAGCGGTGAATAAGTCGGATTAATCGAACCAATCACCGTCGTCGGCAAGCCACCGTTGATGTTAGCGCCCATCACCGGGATCAACAGGGGTGAAGCGTTGATCGCAGTCACCAACTGCTGCGCGGTGGTCGGACTGCCAAAGTTCGAGTTCAGCGTGATGCCAACGTTGTTGCCCGTCACCGAGAACACCGGGGCGGCGTTCGCTCCCAAGTCAGCTCGAGTCACCTGCACCGTCAACGTTCGACCAGCAACCCGACCAGTCAACTGCACGTCGACCCTGCCGTCTGTACCGAAGTCCGTTGCTACCGTCGGTAAAGCAAACGTGCCGTCACCGCCCGCCCGGGTCAATCGGATGCCGCTTAACGTGCTCGCATTAATGATCTGCGAGTCATCAAAACGGAATGTCAACTCCCGAGGCGCCTCGTTGCGCACCGAACCATCAACGATCAAGTCGCTGTTGTTCGGCTGGATGCCAATCAACTGCGGCCCAACGGCCAATAATTGACGCTTTTCAAGATCCTCCAGCAGCATTCGCCGCATGCGATTTCGCGCTAGAGTACGGAGGCCCGAGTTAGAATTGGCAGAACCGGGAAAACCTGCGCGTGACTTACGGATGGCCATTAACCAACCCTTAAGAGCAATTACGGGTATGTTTCAAGCGCCTTACCAATCCAACGGCGGAGGTGAAGAGCGCACAATCAATTGCCGCCTGCCCTGCTCGAACAAACGACATAAACCACCAAACGATGAGCATTCGGCTCGCTAACGCACCGCGTTAACGGGCCGCCAGGGGACGAAAACAACCTCTACGATCGCCTCTCGACCCGACAAGTACATGTGGGCTCGATTATAATTGCGGGCAAAACCGATGCAAACTTCGGAGACTAGCTAGATCTCCCAATTCGCCTATTCATCTCAGGGTAACATCGGCAGGAACGCAGTTGTGAGGGTTGTGCGGGTGGTAACGCCTGTGCCAAATTCCAGTCGTTTGGTGGAACAAGGATTAATTGTCGAGCCTTGGACGCGCGTTCGTAGCGGAAGTTCCAATTAAAAAGCCTCCAGCTTATGACGAAAACCCCCTGAATGTTCGAACAATGCACTTTTGGCTAATCGATTTTTCCACATGTGCTAATTTCAGGTCTTCGGGACCAGAGCCAGCCACTAAAGAAAAAGAGCGATGCCAAAAGCATCGCTCTACGATTTTCAAAAAACACTACTTTGGGATGCGAATCACCCCATTGGTGCAATCTGATAGGCCCGCGACCGATAAAGGAAGTCCGTCAAGTTACCCTCGTGCGGCTGGAGCCAATTCAGCCGGTTGGTGGGTACCGGTCCGATGTTCAGTCGATCCACATGAACGCTCTCAGTCAGCGCGTCGATGAAATTCGGGTCTGAGGTCAGGGCGGTGCAGACCAAAGTGGAACCGATCTTGCCCACCATATCTTTCTGTGGACACTTGACCACGCTGGTGAATGGGAACATGTACTCTTTAGCCGCAACTGGGCATTCGGGACTGTTTGCATGGACAATCACCGGCCTTAGGTAAGCACAATGCGGACGTTCAACCAACCGCTCACCAAATCCCGCAGTCATGTCCTTCACGCCAGAATCACTCAAATCCTGTTGAACCATGCCCCAGGTGCCGGTAGCCATTTTGGCGTTTGTAAATGCAGCTAGACCTGCATTGGGATCCTGCGGGGGCAGCACATCCACCGGTCCCAAGCGCTCCGCCAAGGCAGCTGCAATAGCTTCCGTGTGACGCGAAGCCCAGATTCCTGAACAGTTGATGCAGCTTCGACCGCTGTTGGAGAAAATGCTCTCGACCATCAAATCCATGTAGTCTTCCCAGCGATCAACCACATCATCACCGAAGAGAATCTTCGAGAATCCAGGACCATGCGCCTGCACCCGTGGGTTTCCAGCATACTGCTCGACCGTCTGGGCACTTCCGAAGATCATCGAACGTTGGCAACGTGTGAGCAAAGTCTGACCAACATCATGCCCACCCGGATACATGGCAATCGCCTCGCCGGGAATTCCAGCGGCCATAAACGCCGCCGCCATACGATACGGTGTCCAAGGTTCCTGACTTCCAGGCTTCAGCAGCAAACCGACTTGCAGGGGAATCGCTGGCAACCAAAGAGTGTGAACACCGGGTGAGTTGTTGGGAAGAACGGCGCCAAGGACTGGCGATTGGCATTGGTAACTAACCGTGACCCCACGCCCTTCGTCCCCATAGCCTTTGGTAAAGATGCTCAAGTCCAATCCGCGTGTTAGGCAAGCCAAGATCTGCTCCATGTTCGCCAACACGAAGGAATTCTTCTTCATGTTGGAACGGCACATGTGCTCGGGTAGCCCCGTACTGGCGGACTGCTGGTGGATGAAGTCGTCCACAGACTGCACACCATCGCCGACCTGCAAATCACCGTTTTCGAATAATTCAGCCGCTTTCTTGCAGCGCTGGAGCAGTTCGCTCGGGGGAATCTCGCGCAAAACCGCCCGTGCTCTGGGTGCATGCTTCATGTCCAGTTGCAGCATGCCGCCGTTCACGTTGCCAATTTTGGCGATCGGTTCACCCGTATCAAAGTGCACCACTTCCTGGGCTTCGAGCGATTTGTATGGCTTTCCCCAACGAAGAGCAGATAAAGTGAGCACGAAATATACCTTTAGCTGTAGATTTAAACTGAGTTAGTAAAAAAGCGGATCAATGCCCAAGTAGGTCTACATGCAGGCCTAGCAGGCTTCTGAAAAAGTCGATTTGTGAATTGGGAGGAAACCTTCCCTCGCTAACGCTTCGGGTTACTTCTTTAGCAGCCTGCTAGTAGACACCCACGGTGGTTTGGGAAGCAATCGCGTGGTAAGGACGCACACCGCTGACACCATCCCATGGATACTTGACGAATGGCAGCTCGCGTTCGCCTTCGTCTCGCTCGAGGAAGCCAGGAATAAAGAACTCCTTGGTCATCGTGTACAGTTTTACGCGGCCTGTTCCACCGTAGGGAACTACCTTGGTGTGATCTTCGAAGTCCACGACTTCCACCACTGCCCGGGGTTGCGGCGCGTAGTAAGAAATCTTGTAGTCATCTTCAGCAGAAATAGGCTTGCTGCAGGCTAGGCCCATCAGTGTGTTGCCGTAGGTTGGGGTCATGTAGACTCCGCCGTCTTCAACCGGGCCCCCCAGCAGCTCCTCAACGCAGAACCGAGTCCACTGTGGCGTGAATTCGGTTCCGCCTGAGAAAATGCCCGTAATTCCAATCTCTTGGATGCTTGTTCCCTTTTCAGCCAACCCGTAAGCCAACGATTCCAGCAACTTGGGCGTCGTAAACATGCACTTGATGTCGTGACCAGCGGTGAGGATGGTGATGGCTTGATCGATGCAGTGCTTCTTGTACTCTTCAAGGTGCTCCATCCAACCTTTCTTGATCAATTTGATCACCCAGCGTGGGTCGAGGTCGATGCAGAAGCTGATGCCGCCACGGTGTTGGCAAAGATGCTCGACCGCCAGTCGCAGCCGACGCGGCCCTGAAGGCCCCAGCATCAACCAGTTAGCTCCCTTCGGAAAATACTCGTCCGGCAAGGTGTCGCTAAACATTTCGTAATCAATGCGGAAGTCATCGATAACCACGCGGCTCTTGGGCACTCCCGTCGTGCCACCAGTTTCGAACACATAGGTTGGTTTCCCCTCCAGTCCCTTGGGCACCCAGCGCCGCACCGGACCACCCCGCAGAAGGTCGTCTTCGAACAGCGGAAACTTTTTCAGGTCCTCAAAGCACTTCACTTCTGTCAGCGGGTCGAACTTGAGCGACCGTTTTTGCTCCAACCAAAACGGCGAACCGGTCGACTCATGAAAATGCCACTGAGTCATCTCGACGGTGTGCTGGTCGAGCATTTCTTTCGCTTTTCGGCCCAAATCGGCAACGTCAGGGGAAATTGCGGCTGTCATGATGAAATCTTTCCAGAAAACATTCGTTGATTGTGAGTTAGTTGCTTTTGAGGTCGGATCTTTTTCGGACCACTATAGGCGAGACGCCAACCGAATTCGATTGTTGACGGGTAGCATGCGACACTTTGCGCATATAGCTCAGGCGGGGAATACGAATTAGAACCTCGAAGCGAGTTGCCGTCGAGCATACAAAACCATTACGCGGTCGGCAACTCGCGCCTAAGTTGGGAGCATTTGTAACATCCGTCCCCTACTTTTTCGAATCTCGGCTTTCTGCAATTCCAAACTGGAAACGCAGCATGCTGTTGCAAAAGTAACCCAAAGCGGCAGCAAGGACCTAGTAAAAGCGTTCTATTGAAATTCAACTTTTTCGGCAACGCCTGCCAAGCGCCCGGGGCAATGGCCCCAAGCTACGTACCTAATGGACTTCGCCTGTGGTTTGGAATAGCCTAACTGTTCACCAACCTATCCTCTTAACAGCTTCCAAGGATTTTTGTCATGCGTCGCTCATTTCTCTTTTGTGCCATCCTGCTTGCCACCGTGGCGATTCGTACAACGGCCGCTGATCCGACCAGTGAACCATTCGGCAAGACCGCTGATGGTCAAGCCGTTGAAATCTATACACTCAAGAATGAGGCCGGCTTTACTGCCAAAGTGATGACACGCGGTGCGACCCTCGTCCAACTCCTGGCCCCTGACCGCAACGGCAAATTCGAAGATGTCATCCTGGGTTTCGACTCCGTGGCCGGCTACGAATCGGAAGATAATCAGTATTTCGGCTGCACCACCGGTCGCGTGTGCAATCGAATAGCTAAAGGCAAGTTTTCGCTTGATGGCAAAGACTTCACACTGGCTGTCAACAACGAACCCAACCACCTGCATGGCGGTGCCAAGAAAAGCCTCGATAAAGTGATTTGGAAAGCCAAGCCCTTTACCAACGAACGCGGCCAAGGCGTCAGCTTTACCTACACCAGCCCAGATGGCGAAGAAGGTTATCCAGGCAACCTGACCATTACCGTCAACTACTTAGTGCTCAAAGACAAAAACAACCTCAGCATTCGCTACACCGCAACCACCGACAAAGCCACACCGGTTAACTTGACCAATCACGCTTACTTCAATTTGGCCGGCCAAGGTTCACCAACCATCACCGACCACATGCTCAGCATCAACGCGGATCAATACACACCGACCGACGATACCTTGATTCCCACTGGTAAGCTTGAGAACGTCGAAGGTACCAACCTCGATTTCCGCAAGCTGACCAAGATTGGCAAACGCATTGAAGAGTTGACTTCAACGCCAGCGATTGGCTACGACCATAACTTCGTTCTTCGCGCATCCGAAGACAACAAACCCATGCGTGTTGCAGCAACGCTCTTTGAAAAAGAATCTGGCCGCCGCCTGCGGATCATGACCACCGAACCAGGCATCCAGTTTTACAGCGGCAACTTCCTGAAAGGTCAAAAGGGAAAAGGTGGCAAGACATACGCGCATCGCAGCGCTCTGTGTCTTGAAACACAACATTTTCCAGACTCGATTAACCAACCCAACTTCCCAACAACAGTTCTCAAACCCGATGGCAAATTTGAATCGCAAACCGTATTGAACTTTACGGTTGGCGAATAGTCTGTCGGTCAAACGACCATGAGTCCATTGCAACTTCATTGGAGTATGGAAATGAGGTTTCAGTTACACGCAACAGCCTGCCTGCTACTGCTGCTTGTTCAGTTCAATCGCTCCGCCATGGCGCAGGCTGAAGTTGACTTCAAAAAGATGGCGGACCTGGTCGTGCAAGTTGTGGACGACCAACAGAAACCGGTCGAGGGCGCACGCGTTTATCCCTACGCGATGCGAGGGGCGGAAGGGGGAGGCCACGGCTACTGGAATGACGCATTGATTGGCCCTCCCAAGACCGTGGTCAGCGATGCCAATGGAAAAGCCGTGATCCAGTATCCAGTTCACATCGGCGCGGCCACAGAACCGATGACAACGAGTGAAGTTTCCTTTCAAGTCCAACACTCTGATTTCGTGCAACAGGTTGTTCACTTCCGCCTCGGTCCTGCATCGGCTGAGGTAACCATGAAACCTGGTTGCGAAGTGCAGCTTTCTGCTGTCGACCCGGATGGTAATCCCGTTCCCGATTTCGCAGTGATGATGGCGGGTCCTCTAGCGCCAAGCTTCTGGGCCGATGACGGAAAAGGTGGTCGTCGTACCCGTGCCGCCAGCGATGGAGCTTGGCAAACCATGATCGTCAAACCCCAAGACGACGGTACAGCCCTCTTCAGCGGCGTGCTTCCACTGCGAGTGCGCCCTGATCAAGATGTCAAGATTCGCAACGTAAAGTTGTTGCCCGGAACGAAGATTGTCGGCTCACTCTCCGACAATGTTCCACGTCCCGTAAAGAATGGCTATATCATCGCGGTCTCAGCTCCCAAGCCCGCTGAGAATAGCTACGCAGACAATGATCCTTCGCTAACCTGGCACGACTGGTCCGAGATCAAAGAAGACGGAACATTCGAATTGGCATCGATCCCACGCGGTGGCGAATTGCAGGTCATCGGCATCTGCGACGGTTGGCTTTCTTCAACCACTATTCCCGAAGCCAACAATCATTTCATCATGGGACAACTGTTTCAGCTCGACAAAGATGAACCACAGATCGAACTGACGCTTGAGATGGAACGTACCGGTTCGCTTGAGTTGACAATACTTCAACCAGACGGTTCACCGTTGAATGCAGGCGAAGTCGCCAGCTGGCCCAATCAGCTATACCTCAAAGGCGGTTCAACTCTACTCGGGCAGAGATATCGCTCGATGCAGTTCGTTGAACTCCAGTTGACGCCACCCGAAAGCCGAGTTCGACCGCGACGCGAAAACATGCAGTTGCCGTATCAAGGGAAAGTCGTCGATGGCAAAGTAATTCTATCTGGCTTGCCCATCGGTCGAACGGAGTCCCTGGCTCTGCTACATCCACAATTGATTCTGAAATCCGAAAATGCTGAAGGTGAAGTTCCATTCAAGCTCGATTCACCCGATCCCAAACCGATGACGCTCAACACGACTCTCCCCAAAGCCGCTGCGACTGAAAAAGAATAGGACCATATGACTTTCACGGATGACCAGCATTCCCTTCGTTGGCCCCATAAAATCAAAGCCGTCGCGTTCGACATGGACGGCTTGATGGTGAACACCGAGGAGCTCTACTACGAAGTTGGGCAGACAATTCTGTCGAGGCGCGGGCGCCAATTCACCGATGCTTTGCGACGCGGCATGATGGGGTTGCCTGGCCCCAAAGCCTTTGAGCTGATGATCGCTACGGAGAACCTATCCGACTCCGTAGCCACGCTTACCAGTGAATGCGACGAAGTCTTCTCCAGCATGTTGCCTCACCGCTTGAGACCGCTGAAGGGTTTACTCGAGTTGCTCGAAAGCCTGGACGAGCAACAAACCCCGCGCTGCGTTGCCACCAGTAGTACCCTGCGGTTTGCTCGCGAAGTGCTCGAAGGAATCTCCGTCCTGAATCGCGTCGACTTTATCATCACGGCAGAACATGTCGCCAATGGCAAACCGCACCCCGACATTTATTTGGGCGCTGCCATCAAACTGGGCGTACAGCCTCATGAGTTGCTGGTCTTTGAAGACAGCCAACATGGCTCCAGGGCTGGCATGGCCGCGGGCGCATGCACCGTCGCTATCCCCGGAGACCATAGCCGCCATCACGACTTCAGCGGCGTGCACTTCATCGCCGAATCTCTAGCGGACCCAAGGATCTATGAACTGTTCACAAAGAGTCAACCGTAGTTAATCCCCCCAAATCCCTTTGCTGATCTGCTTGGATTTCTACGTTTTGTGCCCTCTGCGTTCTTTCGCGGCAATTACTGACCTAAAGGAAGCCGTCGCGGACTTGTTGATTACAAGAGGGTAGCGGAAGCCGTCAAGGCTTTCGGTACCCAATGATCGACAAGCCCTTGACGCATTCCGCTACGAGATTACCCGAAATGCTGGACGCATTCCGCTACCAACGATTGTCAGCAGCTACTGAACAATTTGGAAGTCGACATTGGTTTGACCGAACTTATGTCCCTTCATGTCTTCGATCGTCAACTTCAACGTGTACCGGCCAGGCTTTATGTCCTGTGGCGTATAGATCCGGTAAGCGATGAAGTAGTCGCGGCGTTGATTGCGACAAATATGTTCATCAGGTGGCAACAATTGATCCGCTACGCGGCGGCCACTGCTGTCGAGAATCTCATAGCTTCCTTGAAGCTGTGTCTCATAGCCATCTTTGACGGGTGTCGACACAAAGTTATCGAGTTCGCAGTACAGCAGCAGGACTTGGTTTTGACGGAAATGATACTGCGGGAACTTGGTCAGAATTCCAAAACTGTCGACTTCGGTGCAGAAGGTTGCATTGTGAATCTCAAGATTGCTGACCGCCGCAAGACTCATCTGAGCCTTACGATGGCTTTGAAGGGCCAAGGTCCAGCGCCGATTCAGCACAGGGTTGCCTTTGGGA
>JANRMD010000346.1:0-5806 GCA_033761895.1 Pirellulaceae bacterium
TATCTACCAACGTCCCTGGGTGAACTTCGTCTTTTCGTCGATCGCCTGCCCGCACGAATCTGGTGTTGGGGTAAGAAGACGGACCAGAACTCGCGCCATATCGATTGCGATTTGACGTTGATGAACGACGAGGGACTAGTCCTTGCCACAATTACGGGGATGCGTTCTACCGCCGCTGCCAAACGCGAGCGGACGGATCAGTGGGGTGACCGTGTTAAGCGGCAGATCCTTACGTACGATTGGACCTACGGCGAGAACTTGACCGAACCCAAGCGGCTGGGCTATTGGTTGGTGGTTGGCTCTTCAGTGGGTATCGCCGAAGACGTTGCCTCACGTTTGGAACACTACGGTGCTATGGTGGCTGGTCGCGTCCGCTTCAATGGCGACTATCAGCAAGATGGCAACGTGTTCTGCGTGCGTCCCACCGACCTCAATGACCTTCAGCAGGTTTTCGCTGCTTGCGGAGAATTAGATGGCGTCGTGTTCACGCATGGCATGGACCTGGATGAAGCCGACGATCCTACGGGTGAGCGAGCCCTTGAGGTCCTGACCGCTTTCACACAAGCCATGTTGCAGCAGAACTGGGAACGCAAGCCTCGGGTCTATGTGGTGACACGTTCCGCGACTGCGGTAGATAGTCGTGACGACGCAGTGCATCCGCGACAAGCCGCACTGAATGGCTTCGCGCGAGTGGCTTTCAATGAGCTGGACGGGTTCCAGTTCAGTACGATCGACCTGCCCGCACGTATCGGCTTGGATATGGTCGATGCGCTGACGTTGGAGCTGCTGTGCGATGATGCGCACGACGAAGTGGCGTTGCGGGGCAGTTTGCGTTTGGTAAGCAAGTTGGTCGATAGCCCGGTACTTGACGCGGATCGATTGACTTATCAAGTCCTGGATGACGATCATCCGGTGCTGGTGCGTCCATTGCGAGCGGATTCGGAGAGCGTCGGGACGGCGCGCGTGCTGTCGACGACTTTGCCCGCTGTGGGGCCTGCAGATGTGCGTGTGCGCTACGAAGCAACCGTCGTGCCGGCGAACTTATTGCTTGACCCATCCTCAGATTCAATCGACCAACCCTTGATCGAGTTTGTCGGGCGAGTTTTGGAAGTCGGAGCCAACGTCAGCGACTTGCGAGCCGGCATGCGGGTTGCCGGATTTGCTCCCGCCGATCTCAGTAGCCATCTGGTTGCCAGTCGAGATGCCTTGCATGCAGCAGAAGTCGCCGAGAGCGTTAATGCTACGGCGCTGCTAACCGCGATCGGCAACGCCACGGTTGCGGAGTACACAGTCGAAGCATTGGGGATCACGTCCGAAGCGTCCGCCTTACTTGAGCTGGACTCCGGTAATGCTGCACTGGCGATGAGTATTGCGGCGAGCCTAGCGCGTCGTGGAGTTCGCGTGA
This sequence comes from Pirellulaceae bacterium, assembly GCA_033761895.1. Lineage (GTDB taxonomy): Bacteria > Planctomycetota > Planctomycetia > Pirellulales > Pirellulaceae > Aureliella. Next base: position 1,406 of record JANRMD010000346.1, read on the forward strand.
CCTTATTGGCTGAAGATCTGAGCCAAGTGGATGCGAGCATCAGCGAACGATTCCCGATCTACACAGCCTGTCCAATCGGCATAGAAGCCGCCATGCGCGAGCGCAACAACGGCAAGCGTTTTGAATTGCTGGCGGCTGGCATGAGTGGCTGGATGAAACGCTTCGACTTCGCAATGGTTGCCATGGGCGGCGTGTTGCTGGATATGGACCAGACCTCGCACGCGCTCGCCTTGCCACAACATGTGGAACGAGTTGTTCGATGCGACTACCACATTCTGCTAAATCGTCCACTGCATTTTCAAGCTGCCCTAGCGCGGGTAATTGATCTGGTCTCCAGGAATCAAATCGCGGCCTCCCCAGCGTTTGAAGTTTCGATCGCGGATATCGCTTGGCAGAAGTTGCCGGTGGCCGATGCGCGTTCGATGATAGTGATGACTTACGAAACGCAAGGCAAAGAATTGCCAATGGTGCTGCAGGACGATGTACGCTTCGACCCAAATGCAAGTTACTTGATTACCGGTGGATTTGGCGGATTCGGGCAGAAGACGGCTGAATGGTTGATTCAGCACGGTGCCCGCCATTTGATTCTGACGGGAAGAACTGCAATAAATTGGGATGACGAACCTAAGCACCTTGCTAACCTGCATACCGAGCCGCCAACAAATGGCGCGGCGAATGGTTCTGTCGTTCGGGCGGATGCAAAGGATGAACGCAAGGCTTTCGTAAGGCGTTTAGAGCAAAGTGGTGCGAAGGTGAAAGCCGTTGCCTGCGACACGTCCGATTTTCAGCGATTGAGCGAACTGTTTGCGGATATTGCCGCCTCGATGCCGCCACTTAAAGGTGTGTTCCATAGCGGTGCAGTGATTCAGGACCAACCGATCGCTGAGATCGACGCAACCACGCTGGCTACGGTGATGCGTAGCAAAGCCCTCGGTGCTTGGAACCTACATCTACTGACCAAAGAACTGAAGCTGGACCATTTTGTATTGTATTCGTCCGTTGCGAATCTGGTTGGCAATAGTCGCCAAGCGGCTTATAGCGCTGCCAATGGATTTCTCAATGGATTGGCTCACCTGCGTCAATCGCAAGGGTTGCCGGGCACCAGTGTGAACTGGGGGGCGATTGCGGATGTCGGTGTAGTGGCTCAGGACGAGAAGCTGGAGCAGTTCCTGCGTTACACGGGATTACGCGGTATCAGCGCCATGGAGGGACTCGAGGTATTGCGACAGGGACTGGCACGGCAAGTCCCACAGTTTGGTGTGACGATGATCACGTCATGGGCCGACTGGGCAAGATTCGAAACTCGTGGAGCCAAATCACCGCGCTTTGCGACTTTGATTGCCAGCGACTCCGCAGGCAAGGACAACTCAGCGCGCGATGCGCTAATCGCTGAGCTGAGTCAACTCGACCCAGCAGATCAAGCGGAAGTGCTGGCGCTACTGATGCGAGAGATTATCGCAGCGGTACTGAAGTCAGATTCAGAGAGCATCTCGATTGATCGAGCCATCGATCAACTCGGGGTGGATTCGCTGATGGCGACCGAAATACAAAGTTCGCTGGATAGCAAGTTAGGGGTCAGTATTTCCATTTTGGAGTTGATTGGCAACTCCACCATTCGCTCGGTGGCTTCACAGGCACTGAAGACTTTAATGCAGGGTCGTGTCGAAGCCGTTACAGCCGCAGTGACGTAGTTAGTTTCGCCCAGCGCAAAGCAGCTTGCTCCACAACCGCAGTTGCAGACAGTATCTGCCATGGGAATTGATCGTCAAATTATCCGAGAGTCATCGTTCGGAAAGTAGCCCGCTACTTGTAAAGTGCGTAGCCATTTAGGGATGTCATCATGAGTATTCAAACAAGCCTCGACAGGCTAAAAAAAGGGCTGAACCTTGCCGCCAGCGCTGAGGATAACTTAGCGCGTCCTGCGCTGAACATTACGCCGGCGTTTTATGATTTCTCGCAGTTTCCGGAGTACAAAGACTATGCCACGATGCAGTGGTACTACGACAAGCAAAAGTACACTCGCAACCTGTTCCTAAAACACATAGGGTCTTCTGATGCGACAGTAAATCTTGAAGGTCGACAGCTGATCAATTTCTCAAGCTACAACTACTTGGCGCTGGCCTGCGATCCTCGGGTGAAGGAAGCAGCGAAAGCAGCCATCGATCAATTCGGAACCAGTACCGGATCGGGGCGCTCAATTACCGGCGAAGTCGACATTCATCAGGACTTCGAGCGAGAATTGTGCGAAGTGCTGGGCTGCGAAGATGCCGTCTTATCCGTGGGTGGTTACAGCACCAACGCATTCACTGTCGGCTATTTGGCGCGGCCGCAAGATTTAATCATCTACGATGAATTGATTCACAATTCATCCTTGGCGGGTTGCAAGATGACTACCGCCCGGCGTTTTAGCTTTCCGCACAACGATTACGATGCACTGGATCGTCTGCTGGCTCAGCATCGCAACAAATACGAACGCGCCTTCGTCTTGATCGAAGGTGTGTATAGCATGGACGGTGACATTCCCGATGTTCCGCGAATCATTGAAATCAAAAATCGCCACAAAGCGCTATTGATGGTCGATGAAGCGCATTCGATGGGAATCATCGGCCCACGTGGCTTGGGCGTTACCGACTATTTCAAGATCCCTGGCAGTGAAATTGACATTCTGTTTGGATCGATGAGCAAAGCGTTCGGAACCTGTGGTGGCTATGTGGCTGGCCCCAAGCCGCTGGTAGCCATGCTGAAGAATTATGCGCCCGGCGTTTTGCTCTACGGTGCGGCTCCGACCCCAGCCAACGCAGCAGCTGGTTTGGCCACCCTACGGATCATGCGCGAGCAACCTGAACTGGCGCTTGGTGTCCAGGCCAACGCGGCGTACTTCATCATGAAAGCCAAAGCTGCTGGACTGAATACTTACAACAGTAAGGACTCAGGGGTTGTACCGGTGATGATGCGTGACTCGGAATTGGCATTGTGGCTGTCGATTCAGTTGTTCGATGCAGGCATTTGTGCATTCCCAATGCTGTACCCGATCGTACCACGCGAAAAATCCCGCCTGCGATTCTTCATCAATACCAAGCACACTCGCGAGCAGATGAATTATACCGTCGAGTGTATTGCCAAGTTTCTGAAGGTCGCTCCGGCTTCTAACGGTGTCATTTAAGTTTGTACCAATGAAGCAGATTCAAGTTGAGGCGTTTGGGCCTCCCAGCCAAGTTGCCAAGTGTGTTGATGGTCCAGATGTGGGTGCGCCATCGGCGTGGGAAGTGATCGTCGATGTGTCGGCGTTCCCTCTCAACGTCGCTGATCTAGCCATTCTCAGTGGGCGGTACGGGACGCTCCCCAAGCTGCCTTCGATCGTCGGCATGGAAGCCGCCGGAGTAGTTGCGGAAGTCGGTTCGTCGGTCAAGGATCTGCAAGCCGGAGATCATGTGGTCATCCTGGGCAACAACAATTGGGCTGAACGCCGCAAGTTGCCTGTGGCTGCGATCCACAAGGTTCCCAAGGCTGCAGATTTGTTGCAGATGTCGATGCTGAAGGTCAATCCTACGACCGCTTACCTGATGTTGACGAACTTTGCAGAGCTGTCGCCCGGCGATTGGGTCTTGCAAACGGCTCCGCTGTCGAGCGTCGGGAGTTGTGTGATACAAATCGCCAAGTCGCGAGGTTTGCGCACGATCAATGTCGTGCGGCGCGCTGACAGCATCGCCGCTGTTCAGCAACTCGGCGGCGACATTGCGATCGAGGACGGCCCGGATTTGGCGCAGCGTCTCCGTGGGCTGATTCGGCATGACTCGTTGATGCTGGCACTCGATGCGGTGGCTGGAGCCAGTGTTGAACGACTGGCCGAATGCTTGAGCGAAGGTGGTAAGATCATCAACTATGGAATGTTATCCAATGAGCCCTGCATGTTGGGCGCAGAGCAAACGATCTTTCGCGGCATCTCCCTGCAGGGCTTCTGGTTGTCCAAGGTTCTAAACAAATTTTCTCTGGTCGAACGCAAGACGTTGTTCGATATGTTAGCCGAGCTGATCCTTTCCGAAAAACTGAAGATGGCCGTCGACTCGTGCTTTGGTATGCACAACATTGCCGCCGCAATTCAACGTGCAGAGCAGGGCGGGCGCAGCGGAAAGGTGGTCGTACAATGTCGAACGTAGACCAGACCGCCGTATCCCAACCTGCTATAGAGCAAGCCACCCTGCAGAGTGTGTCCAAGAGCGATTTGGGCGTTCGCATCGCTTTTGCAGAAACGCCCAAACCAGGAGAACCAGTCCAAGTTGCCGAACGGATTTGGTGGATTCGATTGCCGCTGACGTCAGCCATGGATCACGTTAATGTCTATGCACTCGAAGATCGACATGCATGGACATTGGTCGATACGGGTAGCAACACGCCAGCCTG
>JANRMD010000347.1:0-3425 GCA_033761895.1 Pirellulaceae bacterium
GAAAAACAGGTTTGTCCGTGTGGTTGGACGGAAGCTAGAGGCTAGAGGCAGAGGCTGGGATTTAATCGAGGTGGTGATGGAGAACCTTAATGGGAATTTGGTGTCTGGTTCGAGATAAGAGGCGAGTGGCGAGAAGTGAGAGGCGAGAAGTGAGAAGTGAGAAGTGAGCTGCGAGAAGCAAGTGCTTCGACACATTTTAACTTTTGGGTGACTGCTTTATTGTCGCACGATTGTCCCAATCGTAGCTGCCACAATTGAGACAATTGTGCGACTCTCAACCCCAATTGAGACAATTGTGCGACTCTCAGTATCAGCCGGAACGCGCTAGCGTCCGGTTTTCGCCGCGGGAACCGGTGTAGCGCACTGCGGCTAATCCTAATATTTAAATGCGCTGGGTGGATTAGGTTGGGTTTATGCAAATTAAAATTCCTAAACTCTCGCTCGTACTGCTGGTCGGGCCTAGTGGTGCTGGAAAAAGCACGTTTGCTCGTAAGCACTTTTTGCCTACCGAAGTGCTTTCGTCGGACTATTGTCGGGGCTTGGTCAGCGATGATGAAAACGATCAGGCGGCTACGACGGATGCGTTTGAAGTCTTGCACTACATCGCCGCTAAACGCTTGGCTCGGGGGAATCTAACCGTCATCGATGCGACCAGCGTCCAGCCCGAATCGCGTCGCCCCTTGGTGCAACTCGCCAAGAAGTTCCACTGCTTACCAGTCGCAATCGTATTGAATCCACCCGAAAAAGTTTGCGCGGCTCGAAATCGCGAGCGACCTGATCGCACCTTCGGACCTCATGTGATCGCACAGCAACGATCGCAACTGCGGCGATCCTTCAAAACGCTCAAACGCGAGGGCTTTCGACATATCTTCGTGATGGAATCGGTCGAAGAGATCGAAGCGGCCCAAGTTGAACGCGTGCCACTTTGGAACGATCGCAGCAACGAGCTTGGTCCGTTCGATCTGATTGGCGATGTTCATGGTTGCTGCGACGAACTGGAACAACTGCTGACACTGTTGGGATACCAGCGCACCGAAGCTGAACACATGGAAGCTGAACACATGGATGTGGCTGCGCAGGTGTTGTCGTCAAACGTTGGCCTGTTTCAACAATCCGTCTTCCGGCATCCTGACGGTCGCAAAGCGGTCTTTGTGGGCGATCTAGTCGATCGTGGCCCACGAGTCCTGGACACCGTGCGCATCGTGGCTTCGATGGTTGCAGCGGGGGCGGGCATCTGTGTGCCTGGAAACCACGACATGAAGTTGCTGCGGAAGTTGCGAGGAAAGAACGTGCAACTCACACACGGCTTGGCAGAGACCATGTCGGAGATCGATGCCTTGCCCGATGACCAGCGAGAGGGCTTCGTCGAGCAACTGGCCAGCTTCTTGGATGGACTGGTCAGCCATTATGTGCTCGATGCCGGCAAGCTGGTGGTGGCGCATGCGGGTATGAAGCAAGAGTACCAAGGGCGCGGCTCCGGCAAAGTTCGTGAGTTCGCGTTGTATGGTGAGACCACGGGTGAAACCGACGAGTTCGGTCTGCCGGTGCGCTACAACTGGGCGGCCGAATATCGCGGCTCGGCGATGGTTGTCTATGGACATACGCCAGTCCCGGAGCCCGAGTGGCTCAATCGCACTATCAACATCGATACCGGTTGTGTGTTCGGCGGCAAGCTGACCGCGCTGCGTTATCCGGAACGAGAATTCGTTTCCGTTGCGGCGAAGCAGACTTATTGCGTACCGTCGCGACCGTTCCTGCCTGCCGAGCCAACTGTATCGCAGCTGTCGGCTCAGCAAGTGCATGATGACGTTCTCGATGCGGACGATGTTCTGGGCAAACGCATCATCTCAACTCGATTGCAGCGTAACGTCACGGTTCGAGAAGAGAATGGTACGGCAGCGTTGGAAGTGATGAGTCGATTTGCGGTGAACCCGAAGTGGCTGATCTATCTGCCGCACACAATGTCACCATGCGAAACATCGAATGAGCCAGGTTTGCTGGAGCATCCTGCCGAAGCCTTCAATTACTTCCGAGGTCAAGGCATTTCGCAAGTTGTGTGTGAAGAAAAACACATGGGCTCGCGGGCGGTCGTCGTCGTTTGTCGCGATCAAGATGCGGCGCGTGATCGATTTGGTGTGACTGATGGCGAGTCGGGAGTTGTTTACACGCGTACGGGGCGGCGGTTTTTCAATGAGCCCGACATCGAATCGCAGCTGGTTGATCGTTTGCGAGCCGCGATGACGGCAACTGGGTTCTGGGACGAGTTCAACACGGCTTGGGCTTGCCTGGATTGTGAATTGATGCCTTGGTCTGCGAAGGCTCAGGAGTTGATTCGATCGCAGTACGCAGCAGTGGGAGCTGCAGCCAGTGCTTCGTTGCCCAGTGTCGTAGCGCAGTTGGAACGAACCTCGCAGCGACTTACGGGTGCTGCCGTGACGGAGCTGCAATCGTTGTCCGGACAGTTCTTAGTGAGACTTGAGAATGTCCGGCGATTCATCGGTGCGTATCAGAATTACTGTTGGCCAGTCCAAACGCTGGACGATCTCAAGTTGGCTCCGTTTCATCTCTTGGCCACCGAAGGTCGTGTGCATACAGATCAGAACCATGTGTGGCACATGGAGCAGCTTGCGAACATCTGCGGCGCTGACGAGCGGCTGTTATTGGCCACGCGTTTCAAGACCATCGATGTAAATGCACCCTTGGAAGTTGAGGATGGGATTGCCTGGTGGCAGATGCTTACAAATCGCGGCGAGGGGATGGTTGTTAAGCCACTGGACTGGGTCGCGCGCGGCCCGAGTGGTTTGGTGCAGCCCGCGGTGAAGTGTCGTGGCAAAGAGTATCTACGGATCATTTACAGTCCTGATTACGATTCGGCCGAGAACCTCGCGTGCCTCCGCAATCGCAGTTTGGCTCGCAAGCGTTCCCTGGCATTGCGTGATTTCGCGCTGGGCATTGAGGCGTTGGAGCGGTTCGTACGTCAAGAGCCGCTGCGACGTGTTCATGAGTGCGTCTTTGGAGTGCTCGCGTTGGAAAGTGAGCCCGTTGATCCGCGGTTGTAGAATTTGGTGAAGGTCTAGTCGCAAGCGTTGCATTCAGTTGCGGTAGCAACTTTGCCACGGATGCGCTGCGGTAATGCCCGGTGGGTGGGGAGTTGCCAAGCCTTGCGGGAGAAATCCACTCGGGTATGTAACTGCGGTCGCGTTCGGGGGGCTCTGGTCGCATCCGGCAGATGCGACCTACCAATCCCGGTCGCATCCGGCAGAAGCGACCCACGACATTGCGAGCACAACATAGTCGTCCCGCGCTACGGAGGCTTGGGTACGTCGCTATGCCGAGCCACTGGTGAAGGTCTAGTCGCAAGCGTTGCATTCAGTTGCGGTAGCAACGGCAGGCGATAGCCTGGGATGCTAGTCCCAGGTGGCAGG
>JANRMD010000348.1:0-2414 GCA_033761895.1 Pirellulaceae bacterium
TGGGGACCTGGGTTGAACCTGCGTGATGGTATTCTAACGGTACCATCACACAGTTGGATTGCTAAAGTTGACATTTGGATCAACCAAAATATTGGCAATGGTTGGGGCGGCGATCCGGTCAATGAGCTGGTGGTTACCTACACGGATCGTAACGGCAATGTTGGCTCAACCAGGTTCGACCTAGCTCTCGTCAAGCACATCGTATTCATGGGCAGCGACGGCGCTGAAGTTGTCAAGAATGAAACCTCGATACCATGCATCCTTTATGGTGGCGGCGGCATGGACAGCTTGTCGGGTGGCTCTGCGAACGATTTGATTTTCGGGGGCGAGGGGGGCGACACTCTCTACGGCAATCTTGGTAGCGACAAGATCTTCGGTGGCAACGGCGATGATTACTTAAGCGGAGGATCGGATACCGTTCGGGATGAATTGTATGGAGAAATTGGCGCCGATGACTTTGCCCCAGGGGTCGAAGACTGGACCGACTTTAACAAAAATCACGGTGACACCAATCGACGCGGCAGGTAAGTCGCTACTCGTCAAAAAATGACTTATCGCAGCGGGCGATGGTCACGCAGGTCAGTACAGCCAGACTCCCAAAGAGAATCGAGCTGTACTTTGGCATCATGGCGAAGAGCACTGATGCGATTGCCCAAAGAACTCCGATCCAACGATATGCGGGCCAGAAGTTACCACTTTTCGCAAAAAATGCGCCCGCGGAAATCGCAGCACAGCAGGGGTAGAAAAACGCGACAGCCAACTGAAGATCTGCGGTTAGCATGCGAAGGCAAATCATGCACGCGATCGAACTAACCATATGCCCAACCCAAATCCCCCACAACTCACGACGCGCTCGATTCGAATCGCGATGGTTTCGTTGTGCAACTAGGAATGCCGAAAACAACGCGAAGTAGCCCAAGAACATCGCCATCCAAACGAAGAACTCCGGCGAATCGACTTGAAGCAGTAACCATACGAATAGCCCACTCAGCCCCAGCGAAGGTGCAACGACCATCCAAAGCAGATAACGCAGCCCAGGAAAGAACTGATTCCAACATGGTCGTTCCAGCCAATGCCCCAAGTCATTCGCCAGCTCGCATGCCGTGGCGTAGCGAGCGTTGGGGTCTTCCGACACGCATCTCTTGCAAATCCGCGCAAGTTCAGCTGGCATTTTTGCGAAGCGCTCTGTCGCAAAGCGCGACGCATGACCGGAGACAATGGTCGTGGGCCGCGCCTCGGGTTCTTGGCCCGTGTCCACTGAACATGCCTTCAATACGGAGAACAGGGTTGCTCCCAGCGAGTAGATATCGGAAGCAATCGATCGAATCGCGGCGACTTCCTCAGCCGATTTGTTTTCCTGCGCTGCCGTGACCAGTTCAGGGGCCATGTAAGCCAGCGTGCCGGTAACACCGTTTCGCAATTCGTTCACCCCATGCTCAGAACCATGCATAAACTCAGCCAGTCCAAAATCCGTGAGCATGGGCCGTTGGGTCTCGCGGTCGACAAGAATGTTTTGCGGCTTGATATCGCCGTGCAAGATGCCGTGGCGATGAACGACATCCACCGCTCTTGAAATACGTTCGAGAATGGTGATGCCCAGTTCAAGCGAACATTGTTTACGACGCAGCAACTCATGGAGACTGCAACCATCAACAAACTGCATCGAGAACCAGAGGCAACCATTTACCTCGCCGACTTGGTAAACAGGCACAATCTGTTCATGCGAGACGCGCGCCGCGAGACGTGCTTCTCGTTCGAAACGAAGCTGCAACTGCTCGGACACTGCAGCAGCATCGCAGGCCAAGCGATCAGGCCGAATGATCTTGATTGCATCGACCCGCTGTGTTTTGTGGTGCACTGCGCGATAGACGATTCCCATCCCACCACGCCCAATCTCTTCTAACTCGCCATACTCCTGCAAGCGAGGTGGTACAGAGTCGTCAATGATGGCTGCCCGAATTGGCAACGCAAGGCCTTCGATGATCTCCAAGCAACGCTGGTGTTCTTCGGCAAGAACCGAGCAGCCGTCAAGTAAACTTGAACCCGTGCCTTCCGCATGCCGCTCAAGCTCTGCTAGCAGCGTTTCAGGTAGATCGCTGTCTTTGCGGTGTTCGCTTGCGTTTACTGGATCACCATCACTCATGATTTGCATCCTGCAACCACTGCACTAGCTGCAGCCGACCACGATGCAGCAATCCCGCTGTGGCGGATTCGGACAGCCCGAGTATCTCAGCCACTTCTCGAAGCTTGTGACCGCGCAAATGCTTCATGATGATCGCGGTCCGTTGATTGTCGGGTAGCCTCTGAATTGCAGCCATCATAATGCAAATCTGCTCATTGCGCTGCACTGCCAGGCTTGGTGAAGTATCCCCCGCAACAAAGTTTTCCTCTATTCGAGCGTACGCTTCGCCAAG
>JANRMD010000349.1:0-3627 GCA_033761895.1 Pirellulaceae bacterium
ATCACGTCCAGACAAACGCGTTTTGTTACTATTCACGTCCTTGGACCCACCAAACCCCGCCACCCGCGGCCCGCCCCGACGGCTCACAAACTCAGAAGCCGTCAATACTGTCGAAAACTCTCGAAATGCTTGACGCATTCCGCTACCTCAGTGAATCTGGACAAAGCACTACTCTTTCCTTGGGCGGGTAAGTCTCAGGAGTGCGATTCTTCTAATGGGCCAAAGCGGTTACACTTTCTCAATTATCAATTGGCAATTGACTATAAGAAAGTTCGAGCGATGGCTATAGCCTATCTGGATACGCTAAGCGGCATTAGTGGCGATATGACTCTGGCCGCATTGGTCGATGCTGGAGCCGATCGAGAGTACTTGCAGCAACAAATCGATTCGCTGGGTATGCCCAACGTGTTGCTTGATTTTAGCGAAACCCATCGCGGTGACTTTCGCGCCTTACGATTGGATGTCCGCTTTCCGAACGAACATGTGCATCGACGACTAAAGGACATCGAAGCTATGATCGTGCGGAGCAAGTTAACTGAACGCGAACGCGATATGGCTTTGCGGATGTTTCGCCGCTTGGGGGCGGCTGAAGCCAAGGTGCATGGTATGTCGATCGACCAAGTGCACTTTCATGAGGTGGGAGCGGTCGACTCGATTGTTGACATTTGTGGCATCGCGATTGCGATTTCAAGCTTGGAGATCGAACGCTTGTTCGCCAGCCCGACTCCTACGGGTTGTGGCACGGTACGTATCGCCCATGGGCTGGTTTCCATTCCGGCCCCTGCGACGGCGGAGTTGCTAAAAGGAATTCCGATTCGCAACTCGCAAATCGAGGCGGAGTTAACGACGCCTACTGGCGCTACCGTTCTGGCGACCTTAGTTGACGGTTTCGGACCCCTGCCAGACATGCAGATCGAACGTATCGGTTATGGAGCAGGCCACAAGCAACTCAAGGAACAAGCCAACCTTCTGCGTGTACTTATTGGGACCGCATCCCTGTCCGAACGGGATGAAGTCGTTGTGCTTGAAACCAACATCGACGATATCACCGGTGAACAACTCGGGTTTGCCATCGAGCAGATTTGGAAAGCTGGAGCCCTCGAAGTCTTTACCACAGCGATTGGGATGAAAAAGAATCGTCCCGGTGTGCTGCTTTCCGTTCTGTGTCGTCCAGAGCTGCGAAGTAGTCTGGAGGATTGTATGTTCCAGCATACCGGTTCGCTTGGGATCCGACGCCAAAACAGCGCGCGTCGGAAACTTGTGCGCGACATTTTTCGAGTCTCCACGCCGCTTGGCGATGCTCGCGTCAAGTTAGCTCATCAGCCCAATGGCGATGTGCGTATCGCACCTGAATACGAGGACTGCCGTGCCCTAGCACTGGCTCATGGGATCAGTCTCGAGTCGGCGTTTCAAATTGTCCGAGACGCTGCCGAGAAGCATTTTGAGAGACAAAGCAGTACTGCTCATTCGCACGATCATTCACACGATCATTCGCATGATCACTCGCACGACCACTCGCATGACCACTCGCATGACCACTCGCACGATCATTCACACGATCACTCGCACGATCATTCACACGATCATTCTCCTGATAGCAGGCATGATCACTGATGATCGACTGGGTCATGTTTTATTGTCGCACGATTGTCCCAACAGTAGCTGCAACAGTAGCTGCGACAATTGGGACAATTGTGCGACACTCAACCCGAAATGCTTGACGCATTCCGCTACCCCAAAATCAAAGATGGGCAGTGGTCCCAATCGTAGCTGCAACAATAGCTGCAACAATTGGGACAATTGTGCGACACTAACCCAAAAATCTAATGTTAGTCGCGAGCGATCGAGTTGATCCAGCGACCTTGGCGAATGTCGTTTTTAGGAGCGTCGAAGGCTGGCGTGCCATTACGCCTGCGGGTGCGATAGTCGTAGACTTGGGTGGTCATGGGAGAGGCTGTGGGTGCGTCGGCGGATTGTCCGGGCTGTGCTGTGCTGCCTGCTTCAGGTTCAGTCGCTGTTGCACTGGTCGTTGACGTTGCACTGGTCGTTGACTCAGTGGGCACGCTATTCTTGGAATCCACGGGCAGTTTTACTTCAGTTGCTGTTCCCCGCAAGTGACGCTGAAAACTGGGGGGTAATTCGATCGTCTTGATATCGCTCTTAATGTCGCCCTTGCTATCTTGCATGACCTCTTCGGCATCTTCATCATTCTTCGATTTGACACTCTTTTTGTTTTGATGACTGCTCAAGCGAAAAGGTGACTTGGAATTTGGCTTCGCGTCTGCGGTCGATTCTTCGTCTTGGTCTTTTTCAGGAACTCCTGGCAGGAGCTTGATGGTTGGGTCGGAAATGGTAGTGCCACCCTCGCGACCTTCAAAGCGTGCGATTAGGCTGAGTCGTCGCGGCGGTCCTCCGACCTCACCCCATGGTAGCCAAATACTGTAGGAAGGCCCAATCGATGTTTTGCTCATGTGCTCATTGAACTGGTCGGCAGTAAACACAAATTTCCGCAGCGGCTTTTGCGAGTTTACGCTGATGTCATCTGCATCAAACACATAGACGGCTAGACTGCCATCGATTTCAATAGGTTCGGTGTTGTCTTTGGCATAAAAGTAGATTCGTCCGCCGAAACCGCGAATGCCAGGTTGGTTCGGTTGATGCAGTACCGTGTCGGTCCAGACCGGCAACATCCGTTCTGGTAACGGTTTGGTATCATCTTTTTTCCAAGGCCATTTGATGGGCTTGTCTTTGGGCGCAAGTTGGCAGCCACTCGACATCGTTAGCAACAGAACGGTGAAGCAAGTGCAGAGGAAGCTGGCTGCACAACGCAATGACTTGTGTGATAGTTGGAGCATTAGCGACCACCCCCTACCTGCGGTACTTGCGGGAAGTTAGCAGACGCAGGCATGACGGCTTGAGGTGAGTTTGCGAAACCTGTGCCCACACTAACTTGATTCGGTGAACCAGGGAACGTAGTGGGGCCATTAATGAATCGTGCTGATTGATCGGGTGGCGGTGGTAGTTCTGAGGGTTGCGGAACAATTTCAGAGTTTCTCTGCATGCGATTGTTCGGTGTCGGTGAATTGGATGGATTCTCTCGAGACGAATCACGCACTGGTTCTGGCCGACCACGTGGGTCGACATCTGGGTACACGACATCCCAGTCTTGTCTGTCCATCATTTCAACCGTCATGTTAGTTGACGGATAGACATCTCCGTGAATATCAAAGATGTCCGCTTCGCACCAACTCATGCGAGCAAACTCGGCTTGCTTTAAACGCTCCATATCCCCCTGCGAACGGACAACATGGGGAGTCATGATGATTAGCAATTCCGTACGTTGAAATTGATTGAAGTCGTAACTGAAGAGGTATTTCAATACGGGAATATCACCCAGCCACGGCACCTGGCGATGTTCGGTTCGTGTGCTGCGTGAAATCAGACCGCCTAAGATGATTGTCTCGCCGTCGGCTGCGCTTACGGTGGCTTGAGCGGTGATGGTGTCGACGCGCGGCGAGCGAATGATGGAACCATTGGCCGAGACAGAGACTGGAATACCCTCGCTTTCGGGACCCAGTTTCGACTTTTCGGCGTCGATTTCCATGACAACATTCCCTTCGGGGCTGA
>JANRMD010000350.1:0-6570 GCA_033761895.1 Pirellulaceae bacterium
AATATCAGCCGGAACGCGCTAGCGTCCGGTTTTCGTCGCGGCAACCGGTGCTAGCGCACTGCGGCTAATCCTAATATTTAAGTTTGACGCTCCACTAGGTCTCGCGGTCAGGCTTGTCTCTGTTCAACGGATGAGGGCTCGGCGGAATGGGCGGAGGCGCACCACGCGCCACGCTTTCGCCGAGTTCGGCTAAGTGCTCGGGCAAGAGGCCGTGCTCAAGGTAATCAGCTTCGCGGTCCGCTTGCCCAACCTCTGCTTCCGCCTGCTCCATCATGTACATCTCTAACAAGCGATGTTCACGTACCGCTTCTTCGGCCTGAACGATCCCTCGCGCCGTCAGCTGCAGATCTCCGTTACGGCGCAACACGACAAGACCACGAGCGTCGAGTTGGCTGGCAATCTTGAGTGCGAATCGATGGGACCACGAACGGACTTCAGCCACGTCATCGATAGCAATCAGCTCCGTTGTGTTGGCTTTGCCGGAAACTGGAAGCGCGCGCCGCGCTTCCAATTGCTCATAGCAGATTCGCAACATATGCAGGTAGTCTTGTTGACGTCGCAAACTCTTTTGGTGCAAGTAGGTCCACAACACACCACGCTCGGCGCCGACCGCAAAGCTGAGCAAAAAGAACCCACAGGCGCAAAGCACAATCGTGGCACCGCTGGGCAGGTCTGCGAAAATGGCACTCGCGATGGCACCCACTGCGCAACTGGCTCCGCCCAGTACGCCGCTGATTAGCAACATACGATTCAAATCATGGGTCCAGAATCGCGCGCTTGCTGCCGGTATGACCAGCAATGCAATTACCATGATCAAACCAATTGCCTTCAAGCCCACAATGGTGACGGCCACCACCATCGCAATCAGTAAGCAGTCGAGCAGCATCACGGGCCAGCCTTGACTACGCGCCAATTCGATGTCAAAGCACAGTATCTTCAGCTCTTTGCTAAGTGCCAAAACGATGACGCTCACGATGACTAACACAGTCGCCGCTAGTGCAACATCGCTGCCAGTGATCGCGACCACTTTTCCGTAAATAAAACTCTCGAGCCCCGCGATATTTCCGTGCTTGATCTTTTGTAGAACGCTTACCAGCGCGACACCGGCGCCGAAGAATACGCTCAACACGATCCCAAGCGCTGCGTCTTCTCGAATCTTTGCAAAGTGCCGCAAGAGCAACACGCTCACGCCACCCAGCGAGCCGCTAATTGCCGCCCCAGTCAAAAGCACACCTAGCGTTTTGTCTTGCCCCAGTAAGGCTGTCGCGAGGTAAGCCAAGGCGATGCCCGGCAGTGTCGCATGACTGATCGCATCCCCGAGTAGAGCTCGCTTGCGCAGCAGTAGATAAACACCCAGCAAGCCTGATGTAATGCCCAACAAGACTGTCCCTGCAAGGACAACGCGTGTGTTGTAATCCTGCAAAGTCATTAAGCGCCACAGTTGACTGTCCGCCACAAGCCACAACTGAGTCACGGCACCGGTGATGTCCATCATAGTTTCGACCTTTGATCGCGTCGCTTCATCGCTTCGCCGATCTCCTCCAGCAACGTCAGCTTGCCCCCATAGGTCTTCTGCAGATTGCTATCGGTAAACACCGTGCTGGTCGGTCCTGCGCCGACCAGTCGCGTGTTCAACAGAACGAGATGGTCAAAGTACTCGGGCACGGTATGCAAGTCGTGGTGAACAACCACAATCGTGCATCCGGAGGCCTGCAAGTCTTTCATCAACGTTACGATCGCACGTTCGGTGGCCGCATCCACCGCCGCAAAAGGCTCGTCCATCAAAAACAGCTTTGCGTTTTGCACCAAGGCGCGGGCCAAAAAGGTTCGCTGCTGTTGGCCGCCTGAGAGCTGACTGATCTGACGTCCAGCCAGATGTTCGATTTCCATTTTAGCCAGCGCTTCGTAAGCCGCATCGCGCTCCACCTTCCCCGCGCGACGGAACCACCCCAGTCGCCCGTAAGTCCCCATGAGTACCACGTCGAGGGCAGTGGCTGGAAAATCCCAGTCCACCGTTTCGCGTTGTGGGACGTAGGCCACATTCGCTCGGCTGTCCGCGTAGCTGCGACCGAAGATACGAATCGCTCCCGAAATTTTGGGAACCATCCCGATGATCGCTTTTAGCAGCGTACTCTTGCCCGCTCCGTTGGGGCCGACCAATCCAACCAACTTGCCGTCAGGGATATCGAGAGTTACGTTCCAAAGCACTGGTTTGCGGTGATAGGCAACGGTCAAATCGCGAACTGAAAGTGGCAGATCCGTCGCGGGCGGAGAACTATGCATGATCGCATTCAACTGGAGAAACATTCGAAAGTCTTAGGCATTCAATATACCTTGCCTGAAGGTTTCGTGTTGCTCGCGCTACAACCAAAGCTTCAACCTGCCGCCCAGCATATCTGGAATCTTCTTCCGAATGGCTCGGTCGACTTGGGCCGCGGTGTAGCGTACGCTAAAGTGAGCGGCAATGATCAGTTCATTTTGGAAGAGATCTTTGCGGGCGATCCAATCGTCCAAGTGCATGTGACCATGTTTATGAATTTTCTCTTTGCGGTGTTTCGGAGCCACAAAAGTCATTTCAGTGATCAACACTTGAGCGCGCATCATGTCCGGATTTTCGTCCAAGCCCGGCGGCGAAGTGTCTCCCGTGTACGCCACGATGGGCACGCGAACTTCGGTGCTGATGTCGACGCCAGTTAGCCGCAGATCGCGAATCTCTGGACCACTGAGGCTGAGGTATTCAGGCTTTAACTTCTTGCGGCGATCCCACACGATGTAACCCACACTGGGGACTGTGTGGGTCGTCTTGTGAACGGTCATCACCAATTCGCGTGACAGTTCGATCTCTTGCCCCGGCTCCACGGGAATGATCGTGCACGGCAGCCGACCTCGATCGAGCCTGGAAACGACTCGCAGCATCGCTTCGACACCATCGACGGCCTGCGTGGGCAAGTAGATGGTCGGGGGCTCCATCTTCATCATCCGCCGCCTCGCCACGTAGACGGGCAAGGCTGCGATATGGTCGAGATGGGTGTGGGTAATTGCCACCGTCGAAGTCCCCATAAAGTCCCAGGGGTGCGCACCCAAATCAAATGCGATCCGCAACTCCGGAATTCGCCAGTAGCTCTGAACTGCCGCGCGGGAGTAGCCTTCGATCGTCAGCGCACGGTGCTGGCAAGAGATTACGGGAGCGTTATCGAGCATTAGGTTCCGATCAAAAGCCTGAGTTACGGCAACAACTGGTTTTTCCAAAAGATCCCCAAAGGCGAGACTCAAAACGCAAAGATCTTTCGAGTAGAATCATGTCCGCTTCGATTATGGATTACAATATGCCATGCAGGATATGCCGCCGGAGAGCTGGCGCAGGTCAGCGGATCGGACGAGTCGCGGCAACTTTAACGAACATGAGAGGCAACAATGAGTCAAGCGGTCGGTGAAACAGTTGCGAGGCTAAATGAAGACGATGTGCAAGCGATCGATCGCTTGCGCGAAGCGTACGGTCGCTTAACGGCCGAGTTGGCGCGAGTCATTGTTGGCCAACAAGAGGTCATCGAACAACTGGCAATTTGCCTCTTCGCACGCCGCCACGCTCTACTGATGGGGGTCCCTGGTTTGGCAAAGACCTTGCTCGTCAGTAAACTCGCCGAAACAATGTCGCTCAAATTCAGCCGCATTCAGTTCACACCGGATCTGATGCCGATGGATATCACGGGCACTGATATTCTTCAAGAAACCGAAACCGGTCGCCGCGAGTTTCAGTTTGTGCCCGGTCCCGTTTTCGCGAATATTGTCTTAGCCGACGAAATCAACCGCGCCCCACCAAAGACACAAGCCGCGATGCTGGAAGCGATGCAAGAGCATCGCGTGACCGTGCTCGGCAAAGCATTCAAGCTCGAAGCGCCCTTTATGGTCCTGGCCACACAGAACCCTGTTGAGCAAGAAGGTACTTACCCGCTGCCTGAAGCTCAACTCGATCGCTTCATGTCGTTGATCGAACTCGACTATCCGAACGAAGCCGAAGAAATTCAAATTGCGAGGACGACCACTGGGGATGACTTGATCGAATTAGATCACCTCATGACTGCCGACCAGATCATCGCGCATCAGAACTTGGTGCGGCGTGTCCCAGTACCTGAGCACATCTACAGCTACGCGGCTCGCTTGGTTCGCAAAACGCGTCCGACCGGTACAACCAGTCCGGAGTGGCTACGTCCCTTGGTCGCTTGGGGTGCTGGTCCACGCGCGGTGCAGAACCTGATTCTAGGCGCCAAAGCTCGAGCCGCTTTGCAAGGCAGCTATATGGTTCGACTGGAAGATGTTAAACACGTTGCCCCAGCCGTGCTGACTCACCGCATCATCACCACCTTCGCGGCTCAAGCCGAAAGATTTTCGGCGAAAGATATCGTGAAGCGGCTGGTCAGTGAATTTGCGGACGGCTAACGGCTTGCTGAGAAACAACCCGGAGCGTTAGTTTTGACGTTGCACTTGTTGGTGCTTTGAAGCCATTCGGACGACGATTTGATTGTCTGAATGACTTTTTGCTCGTCTGGACGACGTTTTGCTTGGTTTTTCATAACCCGAAGCGTTAGCCAGGGACCTTTCTGCAACCTCAAGTCAGCACCGTAATTCGGTCCCTCGCTTACGCATCGGGTTGCGAAAGCCCAAAACTCGCAACAACATCAAATCAACTTCTTCAGCGGCCTGCTGGAGGTCGCTGACTCTCGGCTGAACACTGATTTGCTAGCATCACTTGAGATTCCTATTCTCTCAGGTGGCTGGTAAGTGTTACTATCCCACAACTTGATGTGAGATTTCAACGAACGCTGAGAGGGAGTCTGTCATGGATCGACGGACGTTTTTCAAAACTAGTTCAATAGCGACATTGCTTGGATGCTGCGGATGCAAGACCGCTCCGCTGACCGGCCGACGGCAGATGATGTTCTATCCCGAAGGAACGGAAGTCGAGATGGGGCAGCAGTCTTTCGCTGACGTCGTTTCAAAAGAGCCCGCTTCGGTCAATTCTCGATTCCAACAAATTGTCGAACGTGTCGGATTGCGGATCGCCGGAGTCTGTGACCGTAACGATTACCAGTGGGAAACCCGCGTCATAGCCAGCGAAGAGCAAAACGCCTTCTGCTTGCCAGGCGGCAAAATCGTTGTCTACGAAGGCATCTTGCCAGTTTGCCAGAACGAAGCCGGGCTAGCGGTTGTGATGAGCCACGAAGTTGCCCACGTGCTGGCCAGACATGGCGGCGAACGAATGAGCCAAACGGCAGCGGTAAACATCGTGCAAACTGGTGTTGGCTATGCGCTACGCAACAAGGAGCAAGTCGCCAAAGATCTGTGGATGCGCGCCTACGGTGCGGGGACCAATTATGGTTTCTTGTTACCTTACAGTCGCAAGCATGAATCGGAAGCGGATCACATTGGCGTAATGTTGATGGCCAAGGCTGGATATGATCCAGCCGAAGCACCTCGCTTTTGGACCCGGTTCGCTTCAGCTGGCAAGTCGGCCAAACCACCCGAGTTCCTCTCGACCCATCCGGCTGATGCACGCCGCGCCTCCGACTTGGAAAAGCTTCTACCGCAAGCGCTCGAAGGTTACCGACAAGCGACCAGTCAAATCGGCCAAGGGGAGCTGATCGTTTGAGTGCCTCCAACAAACTGATAACACCGTTTACCAATGCCGCAATTATCCGGAACTTTGCCGAATATGCGTTGATCGCTATCGTTTGGGTCGTCGTCCAAGCCCTGATTTCAAAATCGCAACTTGCGCCGGGGCTACTGATCCTCATCGTCATCCTGCTCTCGTTGAGCAAAACGGTGTTCTTTGGCATGGAGAACCTCCAGCAGCTCTTGTGCGCGTCGCGAGATAACCTGGCCTACCATCGTTTCATGATGCTGATGCTGATTAACATGTCACAGATCACCCTCTCCTTTGGGCTCGATTATCATTGCCTGCACACCATCAACTCCGGCAGCTTCAGCGGCATCGATCCCACGGAGACCATGGCCGAGCAGATCTTTGATTTCACTTACTTCAGCACACTGAATTTCACTTTCTTCGGTTACGGAGACATCACGCCTCAGACGATCCCAGCGAAAATTCTGACCATCACCGAAATTGTGCTCGCTTTTGTGACCGTCATATTTCTGCTGTCAGATTTTATCAGCATGAAGGAATCGATAAGATCAAAGCCTGGCTGATCCTCTGTCCACATTAGCTTTTTGCGTAGCGAAATACGTCGCGCAGTGCGAACAATCTCGTAGCGGAATGCGTCAAGCATTTCGAGAGTACTGCGGCGAGCCTTCGAAAGCCTTGATGGCTTGTGAGCTTGTGAGCCGTCGGCGCTAGTGTCGCGAATTGTAAGTTCTATGCCGCAGCTTTGCCGCAAGCGGGCGAGGACGCCCGCGCTCCGGAATACCGGATGTCCCTCCGCAATAAAATCCAGGCGAGTTCCAAAAGTCACCATACTTTGTACGCAAACGGAGGCGTTTTCGGGTGCGCCACCTGTAGTCCGCTATGATTCAATGATCTGGTCCTCACGATTGAGGTAGGGAAGACGCCGGGGC
>JANRMD010000351.1:0-4455 GCA_033761895.1 Pirellulaceae bacterium
TGATCGACATGGCCAACGGACGTGCCCGACAGGCACGGACTCGCTTCGGTCTTGTGGGGAACTGCCATAACAAATGTCTTCATAGAGTGAAAGCTGTACGACCACAGAATACTCTACACCGACCAGCTTCGTATTGGAACACTGACACAAACATGATCTTCTGCTGTAGGCCGTTAGGGCGGAACGACCAGTTGCTTAATGCGCTCCCGAACGTTTAGCGGGCTCACGTAATTGCGGTGATTCCGCCAGCGTAAAGATGATGACCTCTTCGCCCGTCCGCGTACTGATATCGTGATGAAGGCTGGCAATCTTTACTCCGGTGATATCTGCAATCAGAGCTTCGAGCGCCGGACGGGCGGTTTCAACCAGCTGCGTACGGACTTGCTTCAGAAGATCCCGGCCTTTCTCGCTGGGCATGGTCGTGACCAAATGCTGCTCGGCAGCTGTTAGGACGCCTTGCAAGCGTACGACAAGCAGATCGCCGAGCAGATGAGTGCGAACGTCTTTTGGGCCTCTGCCCATGAATTCCAGTTCAAACTTTGCCAGTCCCTTGCAAACCGCCGCTTCGATCTCACCTTTGGTGCACTCAGCCTGCGCCATCGACCGCTCCTCGAATTTCGAATTAGAAGCCGACCAATTGGAAATCAAGCAGTCTGCATTGGCTTTATCGTAGGCTATTTCACCGTCGCGTGGGCGATTGAAAAGCTCAGAACAACCAGATGAGGCGACATTGCTCCACATCAAGCCAATGTCGCCAAATGCATGTTGCTAAAGTAACGGATTACTCTCTTTGCTCGCCCGAGGTCGCGATTCCTATGGAGTTAAAGCTGCGACTCCAATTTGTTCCTGTCGCATTGTCGCGCCAGGCGATTACAAAGCTTCCGTTAGATATCCCAACCACCGTTGTAGGCGACAGGGTTGTACTATAGCGGATATTGGCTTTTTGATCGCGATCGATATAGGCCCCTTGCGTGGTGACAACGGAGTAACGGATTCCGCCGTTAGCCGACAAATGATCGTTGCGCCAAGCAATGGCATAACCTCCGTTAACCAAGCCCGTTGCACGTGGATCGGTCTGATTTCCTGCAATCGTAGGCAGTCCAAATTCGACGTCCCGCCGAATTAAGTTACCGGAACGGTCGAGGAAATCTCCAAAAATCCGTGTTGGACCAGCGAAGGTACGGACTGTTTTCAAAAGCAACGTGCCATCCCCCGAAACGATTCTGCGTTGCGAAAGAACCGTTCCACGGGTTGAGGTTTGAGCCGTCGCAATTTCAGTTAAACATAGATTTCCAAGCAAAACACAAAACAACAATGCCACACTCCGAACCATTTTCAATCCCCTTGCAAAGTTAACTGAGGTACGTGAACCCAAAACGCTATTCAGCAACCACTACCATGTGAGCAGGCCGAACGTTGGTTCAATGAGGTACCCCTTCGCAGACTCAAGGGACATCCAATTGGGAACAATTGAGAAGAATTTATAAAATTAAATTGACAATCGAAAAACACCTGAAAAGCCTCCCCGAAAGAAGTACTGAGAAAGCCTAGGCGCTTTCCCAAGCTGGAATTCAGCGCCTGGCATCGGCCGTCGATTGCAAGCATGAGTGCAATTCCGTGCAAAACCGCTCCCCCAAACTGAGCCTAAGCCTACACTTCCCTACGGCAAACTCGAGGAATGGTCTCTTTACGAATTGAGGGGCCAAGCTCGAGAAATCATCTCCAGCTTGAGGAATGCGTGGTATGCAGACAGTGGCTGCGACAGACTTGAACGATGACTTTCTCGACTCCACTGATCATATCGCCTATCAGTATTCCAATCTCATTCAGTCGCACATCCTGTTTCTAAATGTGGATCGCCAGGAAAAGGTGATTCTCAACGTGAGCACGAACGTCGACAAATGGCTCGGTGTAAACGCCGCCGAGGTCACCGGTCGAGTGCTGAACGACGATCTTTTCCCGGGTATCACAAATGTGCTTGAAAAGTTGGAGTACAGCCTGATAGCGCACGCCGACTTGGAACACCAGACACCCCAAGCCGCTCAAGTGCTGCTCCAGTCAGTAAAAGATCGCCACGATAATCCAATTGTGTGCCGAGTGGTGGCTACGCCAACTCGATGGATGATCGAACTCGAGTCCGAGTACCACGAATGCGATGTCAACGTAGATAACGAGCAGCTTGAGCGTCAATTGCTGGAGAGTATTCAAGCCTTAAGCCGCGACATTTCCGTTGAGGAACTTGTCACCGTCGCTTCAAAAAATCTCCGCGAGTTGCTCGGCTACGAGCGCGGCATGTGCTATCGGTTT
Organism: Pirellulaceae bacterium; assembly: GCA_033761895.1. GTDB lineage: Bacteria > Planctomycetota > Planctomycetia > Pirellulales > Pirellulaceae > Aureliella. The sequence continues at coordinate 2,308 of JANRMD010000351.1, forward strand.
GACGACGAGTACAACGGTGAAGTTATCGCCGAATCAATAGCCTCATCGGAAGTGGTTAGATACCTAGGTTTACGATTTCCGGCGCGTGATATTCCGCGGACTGCCCGTGAAATGCTGGTGGCAAGCCCGATTCGCACCACGCTCGATCAACAGCTCGCATGCAGTGAGATTTCCCCCCCTCGTGATCCTGTCTCGCAAACGTACATTGATTTGACTCATATCCGTGGCCGTGGAGCTGCGGGTTCATGTCGAGAATTCTATCTCAACATGAACATTCGCTCCACCTTGGTCCTTCCCCTGGTTGTCGAAGGTCGACTGTGGGGTTTGTTGTCGCTTCACGACAGTCGCGTTAGACGGGTTCGCCCTCAGGTGGACGCGCACCTACAATCAATCGCCAAGTGCATTTCCGTTTCCATTGAGCGAAGCCTGCGAGACGTTCGCGAAGAAGCTGGAAAGCAGGGATTGCAAGTCGTCATGGCCCTATCCGAAGTCGACGCGACCTCCAATCAATGGCTGCGTTACATCCAATCTCGCTCCAAGGATCTTAAGGAACTGTTGCCATGTGATGGCTTTATCTTGCGGTTAGCAGGTGAGATCCTTACTGCTGGAGTAGTTCCTGAAGGTGCCGACAGAAAGAAATTCACGGAAGCCATCTGGAAACTAACCCAAGAAAAATCTCAGGGTAAATCGCTGGTGACAAACTGCCTCGCGCTGTACAGCAAAGAACTCGAGAGTTACCGCCAAGTAGCGGCAGGTGTCATTGCAATTCCACTCACCTCCGATTTCGAGGATATCGCGATCTGGATACGCCCCGAACAAAAGCAAACGCTGAATTGGGCTGGTGATCCATTGAGTGATATCGAAGTTAGCCCCCGCGGACGCATACGCTTGAGCCCTAGAGCCAGTTTCAAACTTTGGACGCAGGTCACGGATAACAAATGCCTTCCTTGGACCGCACAAGAACTTTCATTGGCCGCTTCCGCATCCATACAATTGGGATTGCTTGCCCTCAGCTGGCACGCGGCTCAAGCCAGTCAAGCCAAAACACAGTTCCTGTCCTGTATGAGTCATGAGATTCGAACTCCAATGACTGCCATCCTTGGTTATGTCGGTCTATTGAAGGAACAATGTGAGTCACCAAGTCCGACCAACCAAGTGACAGACTATATCGACGTTATCGAGCGCAACAGCCACCATTTGCTTTCCGTCATCGACGATATTCTCAATCTCGCCAAGATCGAAGCCGGCAAGTTGTCTGTAGAACAGATTCCGATCTCAATTTCGAATCTGTTGGCGGATGTTGTCGCCTTGACCAAAGTCCAGGCAGACACCAAACAACTTGGCTTCGGTGTCGAACTCGAAACACCGATTCCGAAAACCATCTACGGCGACCCCGTACGCCTACGCCAGATCCTCCTGAACCTTCTAAGCAACGCACTGAAGTTCACGGAGAAAGGAAAGGTAACGCTCAATGTTGGCTTTGAATCGGCTTCACGCAAAATCTACTTTGAAGTGATCGACACTGGTATTGGCTTAACCGAAGTTCAAATCGGTCGACTCTTCAGCGCTTTCTCTCAAGCCGATACGTCGACGACACGACGCTTTGGTGGTTCCGGCTTGGGTCTACAGATCAGCAAAAACCTTGCTCAGTTGCTTGGTGGTGACATAACGGTTCGCAGCCAAGCCGGAGTCGGTAGCCGCTTTCGAGTTACCGTTGCAAGTAATTGCACCGAAGACTGCGAGATGATTCAGCAGCTAGAAAACACCAAGAAAACAGGTAAACTTGAAAGCACCACCCAGCCGACTCAGAGTAGCCTAAAGGATCTGAGAATTATGTTACTCGAGGATGGCGAAGACAACCAACGATTGTTGCGTCATTTGTTAAGCAAGGCAGGCGCCGAAGTAACCATCTTCGACAACGGAAAACTAGGCTTGGAAGCAGTGACGACCAATGGACAGCTCGACGGACCGCTGCAGACACCCTTCCCTTTCGACCTCGTTTTGACTGACATCCAAATGCCCGAACTCGATGGCTACACCACGACGCGTCTACTGAGGGAGAAAGGATGCGAGCATCCGATCATTGCCCTGACTGCGTATGCGATGGAGGGCAACAACGCCGAGTGCCTCCGCGCCGGTTGTAGCGAC
>JANRMD010000352.1:0-4618 GCA_033761895.1 Pirellulaceae bacterium
ATTGCAAGTACCACGCAAGTTTTCGCTCTTCTTCTTGCTCTTCAGGTTCGAAGTACTTCCTTGCGTTACGTAATGCGGCCAATCGGACATCGCTACGAGTCTCATCGATACTCGTCTCGCTGCTAACAAGGTTTGCGAAAATTACTCCCCCAGCAATTTCGCGATATGCCTTTTTGGATTTCGGCGGCGGTTCGCTTCCCAAAATTGCCGCCAGTTCAATGGCAGCCACGCTACCAGCGATACTCACTTTTGAGTTGGCGACCATATTGAGAGCCACAAGTCTGTTAAGCAGGTCTTCCTTGTCAGTGGAAACACGCTCAATCAAGAGTCGTCGAGAGGCATCTCGCAGCCAAGGATTCTCGCTATTCAAAAGTTCGATTAGTTCGCGGCTATTACGTGATCGAAGCGGTTTCGATCGTAAATCGCTTAAAACCGACTTCAATTCATTGCAGTTTTTTTGAGCAACGTGAAATACCCTACCACACTCATTACCCCAACGTTCATCGGGACGTTTTTTCAATTCATCGGGGACCCAAGCAGGATGCTCAATCACGGCGCGATGCATATCGACGACAAGAACTCCACCGTCGGGCGCCTGGGCAAGATTAACAGGACGGAACCACTCATCGCGGCTTGCTAGCCACTCTCTCTGTACATTCGCGTAAACTTTATCGTTGGAGCGAAGTAAACCGCGAAACAGGGTCGAGTGAACCAAGCTACCCGTTGGTTCGCATGCAAACAAGCGACCGAATTGGGAAGAACCTTCATCCGATTTCTCCCGCTTGAACTCATGATAGAAAACACCACACGCCGCAGTAAATTGTCCCGAATGCAGATTCGAAGTGGTCCAAGCATTCACCAATGGAAAAACCTTAGATTGCTCACCGGCCGGCATGAGATCAACAACACTGGGGATTAAGCCAGCCAGCGGATTGCCAACTAGGTCCTCTTGTTCGAAGCGGACCATGACGGCGGGATTGCGATTGCTACAGAAAATGCGATTGCCGATCGAATCAAAACAAAGTCCAAACTGGGCAGGGCCGGTGATGGCTTCCAACTGTTTCATCTGTGGATTGAAACGCACATCGCGACTGCCCAGCGTAATCGGTTTGTCATCAGGACTGCGAAAATCGGGTCCAGCAATCACGTTGCCACCGCGCAGGCCGCTGGCTATGTACCACCAACCGTCTGGACCAAGCCGCGGGTGGTTGGCGCGCAGTTGTTCGTTCTCCTTCGCAAAGCCCTCAATCCAGACTTGCTGCGTATCGGACTTGAGGTCCCCGTCGGTATCTCGGAACCAGACAACTTGCCCAGCCACCGTAATCACCGCGCCGTCTTTCCACAGGGCCAATCCAGTAGGCATATCCAGTCGATCGGCAAATACCTCCGACTTCTCAAAACGCCCATCCAAGTCTTCGTCGGACAGGATGCGCACGCGACCCGAAGGCGAATCGCTAGTCGGATAGGGATAGTCACGCATCTCAACCACCCACAAACGTCCACTGTCGTCGAACACCGCGTCCACTGGATCGATCACTTGAGGTTCATGTGCGATAACTTTGACTTCAAAACCCTCTTCAAGTTCAATACTCGCCAGCGACTCAGCCGGCGATAAGGCAACACTTCGAGGCGTCTTCTCTTGAGCAAATAGTTGCACCGAAGCGATTACCAACGCCAAAGCGGTTAGCAAGCGGGATAGGTTCTGAATCATGTCGCGAACTTCTTCGTATAATGGGCAACAATTAATCTAGGCCAAGAAGGATGAAGATCACATTTTACACCAACCGCCGCAGGCGCGTCGGTCATGGCACATTTTATCTCTCCCTCAGCCTAAACATGCAGCCTACTTGTGTTGGGCTCGACACAGCCTGAAACTAGAAGTGGTGCCGCTCGTTCCCTGAGCCTCGCCGCTTTTTTCGCAACCGATTTGCCGCTTTACCATGCCCCTCGAAAAACTCTACGACACCGCCAAGTTGATTGGCTACAACCAGTTCGACGACATCCGCGGATCGTTGGGCTTCACACTAACTTGAGGCTTCAAAACGAACGGCGACGAGGACTTATGCTGTTAGCAACGAAAGCATGGCCGAGTCGCAACACGCTTGGTGGGTCGCTCCTGCCGGGCGCGACCAGCGTCCCTGTCCAGCGCAGATGGTTGCACTCGGCGAGAGCAACCCACCCATCTCGCTACGCCTGTCCGAATCTTTCACCCCAAATCTTTACCTGCCACTGTGGCTGGCTGATTACGTGGCTGGCACCTTATGCAGCGTAGTGTGCCGTCCTTCGATCGAAGCAAGATGCGAAATACGAATCCACTAACCGGCACTAATCAAGATGTTGCCATCGATGCTGGGTTACATTTAGTTGCTCGGTGATGGAGTGCTTCTGGACGTACTCATCTGCAAGTCGTCGAGCGCAATCGCTGTTTTTCACTGCGCCGATACGGTAGATCGGTACGCTCGTCGCGTGTGCGTCTACGTTGCGAAAGTCGAAGAAGAGTCCCTCGTCTGCGCGGGCGACTAAATCGTTCGCGATCGCTTCGTCTGGGTGCGGAAAACTTCGCCTGCCGGAAAAGGTGAGGTACTTGAGCGTGAGCACTCTCGCAAGAACTTTTGCTAGTAGCTGGGGAGAATCGACCCACAAGTGCAGAGCCCAGCCATCATCGTGGCTGAAGTAGGCAAAGCGATTTTGCAAGGTCGGAAAGTACGGTGGCTCGCTGGGACATCCAAGCTGCTTGAGATGCAGTAAGTTGAGGAACTCGGTTTCGGGAAGCTGCGTTAGGCAATCGCGAGATTGAAAATCGACCCACCAGAAATCTCCATATTCGATGACATTATCCGCAATGAGCGCCTGCAAGTCCTCATCTACGAAATCCAGCCGCGTCTTATAATCTTCGGAATCGGGGAATCTGTATTTATGCTTTAGCAGCAGCAAACGTACTGGACGTTCAACACCCAGCATAAACTCACGAAAGGTCACGCCGCTGAGCCAATACATGGATTGCTCCTTGTAAAGGCCGATGATGTTGTGCAGCTTGGGATATGCGAGGTCAAGAATCTGAGTGTAGAGCTTCTTGTCGCTAGGCTCTTTTTGTGAATGTTGCTCGGACATAACGTTTTCAATCGGGTAATTTTCGTCGCTTGAGTATCGTTCAGAATACTTATATGCTGGTAGGACGCTTTTTCGCCAGGCGAGGTTCGGAGTGATCAGGCGTCATTAGGTCGTCAGGCGTTGTTATCAATTGGGCAGGTCACGATGTCAAATGAGTCTAGCGAAACGAAGTCCGATATAAGCCAAGCCCATGCAACTAAGCCTTGGCTGATTGCGTCGACTATCAAGCGTCACTTGGTTTGGGCCTTGCCTGCCGGGATCTTGATGTCGATCTTCGGAGCTTGTTTAGTGCTGGTGGATGTTGCTCCTGAGTACGAAGCCACGCACATTTTGCAAGCGAACCATGACTTTGTGTTGAGTAGAGATGTTATCGACATTGGCAAAGACCGAGCGATAAACGAAATTCCGCTCATCATGAGCCCAGAAGTGCTCGATGATGTGTTGGCTGATCCGCAGTTCAAGTCTGTCCCAAGTTTCTCGAACCCTGAATTGCGTGAACGCGAGATTCGAAGAAGGTTGACGGTCAGCAGAGGAGGTACGGATGACCTACTGTTGATTACCTACCGTGATTCAGACAAGTTCCAGGTCGCCAAAGTAGCTAATGCGATTGCTGAAGAATACGTCAAGGAGAGACGCCGCTTTGACGATCTACGTTTCCGAAGCTTAGAGAAGTCACTACGGCAGCCCATTGATCAAGCACGCCGAAATGTTGAGGACGCGCGAAGGTTATACGAAGATTTAGCAAAAAAAGTGTATGGCAAAAATCCGTTCGCAACTGGTCGTGAATCCACAGAGGGAGAGCAGAGCAGCGTTGGACAAGAAATTCATGGAATTGAAACTGCTGAATTACTCTTTGCCCAAAAACGTTTTGAGCAGGAAAGTGAGCTTTTCGATAAGCTTAATGCTCGTTTTTTGGCGGTCAGGGCTGAGCAAGGTCGCGGTTCAAGCTTAGTAACACGTTCGCTCGCTAGAGAGCCGAGTTCGCCGATCGAAGATTGGCCGCTGGATACGATGGCGCTCGCTGCATGCTTGGCGTTTTTTCTGCCATTCTCGCTGGCCATACTCGTCGAATCGCGTAGGCGTTAATCCGCCTGACTGCGCGGCGCAAGCATCCTCGCGGTTTGCATAAGCGGCGGGTTCAGCAGACGAAGACGTCCGCAATCCAGAAGACCGGACCAACGGACTGGGACGTCGACAGGCACTGCCAGGATCACTTGCGTTGAAATTCTAGATGGCTTGTTGATTTTGTGAGCCGACGGCGCTTGCGCAAGTCTCGAAGTTTGGTGCGTGCATGGATTTGGCTCGTGCCAATGCAAGTTGAACTGGAAGTTATTCTGCATCGGCATGTTTTTAGGTGATGAACGATTGATCCTTCGGTCACCCGCGGCTAGCGCCGTCGGCTCACTAAATCAACGGGCCGCTAGCGTCGTCGGCTCATACTGCCCGCGACGCGATAATCAACGGGTCCTCAAGGCTTTCGGGGGGCGACCGCAGCACTCTCGAAATG
>JANRMD010000353.1:0-18096 GCA_033761895.1 Pirellulaceae bacterium
GACTAGTCCCTCGTCGTTCATCAACGTCAAATCGCAATCGATATGGCGCGAGTTCTGGTCCGTCTTCTTACCCCAACACCAGATTCGTGCGGGCAGGCGATCGACGAAAAGACGAAGTTCACCCAGGGACGTTGGTAGATAGGTGCTCTCTGCATTCCCAAGCATCGCTGACAAGGTCTGGAAACAAGCGTCCAGCACAGTCGGGTGCATTCGATAGAGCCCCAGATTTTTGGTCAGCTCGGGCTGCATCTCAATCCGTGCGAAAACTTGGTCTTTGGAATCGTTCAGTCGCAGTTCGCGCACGGTTTGGAAAGCTGGGCCATAGCTGAGTCCCATCTGGTCCAAGTCACGGTAGAACACTTTGACATCTTGCTGCGTCTTGAACTGTCGCAAGGCTTCGCTGACATTCTCGGAGTAAGGTTGGCAGCGATCGATTCCCGCGATTTGTGCCGTGATATGCACTTGGCCGCTTCCCAGTCGTCCATTCTCAAGCCCACGAATGGTCGCCATTTGAGATTGCGGATCGTAGCTAGTAACGCTATCCAAGCCACGATCGGGGAAGATCAGCATCGGCGCGTGAATTTGCAGGTTTCGAACCAGCAGGCATTGAGCTTGAGGAAACTGTGTGCCAGCTAACTCGAGCAGCGCTTCAACGTATGCTGCCCCAGGCAATACCGGCATGCCGGTGACGACGTGGTCGCGCAAGTAGGCGACCGGTTCATGATCCAAGTCGATGCGCCACACCGGTGTTGCAGGAGCTTCCTGGATACCCAGGATCGGATATTCGATAGTGGCGATCCGGTCTTGCATGCCGCGATCATTTTCCAGCCAATACTTTTCGCGCTGCCAAGCATAATTCGGGAGGGTGATGAACTTGCCGTGCGCGTTGTGCTTGCTCCAGTCCAAGTCACAGCCTTCCGCAAAGACGCTGATGATCGCGCGATGCAGATTCGCGCGTTCGGGCGCGTTACGTCGTAGGGTAAACAGCGTGCGACAATCCTTGCCGGCCAGCTTGATACAGTCCTTCAGCGAAGTAGTCAGGACTGGGTGTGGGCCAATTTCTAGAAACGTGTTAAAGCCCGCTTCCAAAATAGAGGCGATGGCGGGCGCAAATTCCACCGACTGACGGATGTTAAGGGGCCAGTATTCCGCTCCGTAGCTCGCCGTGTGCACGATTTGCCCAGTCACTGTGGAATACAGTGGCAAGCTAGGTTCACGCGGCGTTACGTTGACTAGAGCATCATGCAGCGCTTCCATGATTGGCTCCATCATGGGGCTGTGGTAGGCAACCTCAACCTCTAACTTGCGGTGGAAAATGCCTGCTGCATTCAGGGCTTCTGCGATCCGCGATAGGTCCTGTGTATCACCAGCCAGCGTCACATTGCTCGGGCCATTCACGGCCGCAACCGATACGCGATCTGAGCAATCCGCAATTCGCTCGAGCGCTTCCTCTTTGCTCAATCCGACCGCCAACATCGACCCTTTGCCCGCGCACATGGCTTGCAGGCGACTGCGATGAAAACAGACGGTCATCACATCGCGCAGGTTAAGAACTCCAGCAGCATAGGCTGCCGCAAGTTCACCGACGGAGTGGCCGACAACGGCTCCCGGCTCAACACCTGCGGCTCGCATCACGGCCATGATGCCGATCTGAATCAGTAGATTCGCGGGCTGGGCGAAGCGAGTGTCCGAAATACGTGAATCTGCCTCCGGCTTTAGCATTTCAGCCAGAGCGGAGAACCCAGCCACTTCCTTGAAGACATGGTCCGCCTCGTCAACCGCCTCGCGATAGATCGCTTCATGACGATACAACTCCTGGCCCATGCCCCACCACTGCGGCCCCATCCCAGTGAACACAAACACCGGCTTTCGTTGGCCTTGATAGGGTTGCACACCGCGTACCACCTGCTCAGTCTCGGACTCGGCCGCGAGCGTTTCCAAGCCGACGATCATGTGGTCTAGGTCATTGGCCTTCACAACGGCGCGATGCGATAACGCGGCTCGTTTGAAGGATGTTGAGTACAACAGATCATCCAGCTTTGTGCCGCGGCGCAGCATGTTCGCATACTTCGAAGCTAGCGCACTGACCGCTTTATGACTGCGACCGGTGATAGGCAAGAAATACGGAAATGCGTGAGTCGCAGGATATACATCAGCGATCGCGCTGTGAGCTGTGGCCCCTGCCGAACTGACCGCGGGTGCCGTCGGAACGGACTGCAAGACCGCATGCGCGTTCGAACCTCCGTAGCCGAAAGAATTGATGGCTACACAGAAGGGCTCATCGGAGTTGGCAAGCGGTATCAAGCCATCGGCAAGTCGAATGCCAAGATCGTCTAGCGGTATCGCTGGGTTGGGCGTTAGCAAATTGCCAATCGGAGTTGCGGAGCGATACTTTAACGTCAAAACTGCCTTGACTACCGCCGCCACGCCAGCAGCAGCCTCCAAGTGCCCAATATTGCTCTTGATCGAACCGATTACTAACGGCGAAAGACCTTTGGCTTTGCGGGCCCGACCATAATAGTCGCCCAGCGCGCCTGCCTCCGTAGGATCGCCGATGGCTGTTCCCGTTCCGTGGCATTCAACATAACGCACGTCAGCCGGATCAATCGCATACTCCTTGCAGACTTGCTCCACCAAGGCCCGTTGGGCTTCGCCGCTGGGCATGGAAATTCCCGGCGTATGGCCATCTTGATTGGAGCCAGTCCCAAGCACCGTTGCTAGAATCGGATCGCCATCGCGCATCGCAGCGGCCAGTGGCTTGAGCAGCACCGCAGCCGCCCCCTCACCGCGACCGTACCCATCCGCGCGAGCATCAAACGACTTGCATTCTCCATCGCGCGACAGAAAATGCCCTTTGCACATGCCCATCGGGTATTCGGGGCGCAACATGATATTGGAACCGCCCACCACTGCTAACTCGCACGCACCACGCCACAGATCTTGGCAAGCGTAGTGGAAGGCAACCAACGAAGACGAACAAGCGGTATCGATCGACAGGCTGGGGCCCCGAAAATCGAACGTATGCGAGATGCGATTGGACAGCATGGTCATCATCATGCCAGCCGCAGTGTTCTGATTGATTTGCGTCCGATTGGCTGACGACATTTGATTAATCATGTGGTCCAGCATGAAGCCGCCCACATAAACACCCACATTGCGACCACTGTAGCTGGGAAGAATCAATCCGGCGTTTTCAAACGATTCCCAGACCACTTCCAGCAATATTCGCTGCTGGGGATCCATATTCTCCGCGTCGCGGGGAGAGATACCAAAGAACGCCGCATCGAATGTAGTGATGTCCTGTTTCAGGAAACCACCGCGTCGCATGTAGGCTTTACCCCTCGAAACGGCATTGGACGAATAGTATCGATCCGCCGTCCAGCGATCTGGAGGGATAGTGTCAATAGCGTTAAAGCGGGCCTTGAGTGCATCCCAAAGCTGGCCAATATTGTCCAATCCTTTAGGGAATCGACAGGCCAAGCCGACGATTGCAAGAGCATCACGAGTCTGGTTCAAGTTGCGTTCTCAGAAAGTTGCGTTCAGTCGGTAGCCGCCAAGCGCGACGGACGCCGCAAAGTCGCCGAACACCAACAAGGTTTGCGCCTTCAACGCATCACCTAGGATTCCAAACAACTCTGCGCAGCCAGCGGGACACGCTGCAACTACCGTTTACTTACATTCCTGACACGAGACTCGGGATATCATGCCTTACACGCGGCATTCTAGAAGACATGGCAAGTCAAGGCAATCACTTTACTCATTGAGTTTCAGTATTCTACGCCAATAGCAGGGCCAATAGCCGACCAATACTCCGCAAGTACCTCGTCACTGCATCGTCAAGAGGACCTTCTAGACTCGCGGTGTTTTCCACACGATTGTCAATCCTTCGCCAGCAGGATGTTGGACGACCGCGCCGCCCAACTAACGCTCTCGTCGTTTTCGATGTAAAGTGATAGCTTCCAACCTCGAGTCACCGATCCACTCTCGGATCGGAAACGCCCCGCTGTAAAGTGATCCTCTTCCACAGTTGAGAACCATCCCATGCGAACCTCCTACCTCACATGCGCCGCTGTCATGCTGCTGACGTTGCATTCGGTCGCTGCGAAAGAGACCGTGATCAAGACCCTGCTGATCGACGGTCAAAACAACCACCAATGGCAAAAGACGACTCCGTTGATCAAAGCCGCGCTTGAAAAAACTGGGCGCTTTGCGGTGGACGTGGCAACGACCCCGGAAAAAGGTGGGGACATGTCGAAGTTCAGCCCCAAGTTCGCTGATTACCAAGTGGTCGTTTCGAACTACAACGGTGAACCTTGGTCCAAGGAAACTTCCGCAGCCTTTGTGGCTTACGTAAAGAATGGCGGTGGATTCGTTGCCGTGCATGCGGCCGACAACTCGTTCCTAGACTGGCCTGAATACAATGAAATGATCGGTGTCGGCGGCTGGGGCGGCCGCAATGAAAAAAGTGGCCCCTATGTCCGGTGGCGAGAAGGGAAATTTGATCGCGATACCCAAGCTGGCCGCGGCGGCAGCCATGGGAAACGTCATCCCTTTGAGGTTGTTGTCCGCGACACGACACATCCGATCACTCGCGGTATCCCGTCCTTTTGGATGCAAGCCGAAGATGAACTGTACGCAGAACTGCGTGGACCAGCCGCAAACATGCAGGTGCTCGCGACAGCGTTCAGTGATAAAGCTACTGGAGGCACGGGCGAACACGAACCGATGCTCATGGCCATCAACTTCGGCAAGGGGCGCGTCTTCCACACAACGCTGGGCCACGACACCGTCGCGATGAGCGGAGCGGGTTTCCAAGTCACCTTGCAACGCGGCACGGAATGGTGCGCAACCGGCGAAGTGACTCAACCAGCCGTCACTGCCGCTCAGTTAACAGCCAAGGAAGTTGCTATGCGAGATCCTCTGACATTGGAGTCGCCCGTGGGCCATGACAAAGCTGATTTCAGCACTCCGCCGAACATCGCTGGCGAAGGCTGGACAGCTCTGTTCAACGGTAAAGACCTCTCCGGTTGGGCTCAGAAGAACGGTACCGCCAAGTATACCGTCGAAGATGGAACAGTAGTCGGACGTACGTCCGAGGGCAGCCCGAATTCGTTCATGTGTACCGAAAAGGACTACGCTGACTTCGAGTTGACGTTCGAAGTCAAAGTCGACAACGCCCTGAACTCGGGTGTCCAAATTCGATCCCGAAGCATCCCCGAGAAAGACAACGGTCGCGTCCACGGGCCACAAGTCGAAATCGAAGCCGCGCCTGGAACAGCGGGTTATGTGTACGGTGAAGGGACGGGGCGCGGGTGGCTCAGCCCAACTCAAACGAAAACCGATGCATTCAAGAACGGCCAATGGAATCGTTACGTGATTCGAGCCGTCGGCCCACGCATTCAGACGTGGATTAATGGTCGGAAAATTGAGGACATCTACGATCCTACCAGCTACCAAAGCGGATTTATCGGCTTGCAAGTCCATGGAATCGCTAAGGGCACTGGACCATTCCAGGTCCAATGGCGCGATATTCGCGTGCATGAAGTGAAATAACTCGGCTGGCGTACAGCTGATTTGCTACAATCAGGCGTGCGAAATTGCGTTTGGATGCAGGCATGCATCCGCGCATTGGCCGTAGCGCACGGGTGCATAGGCCGGTTGCAATGCCAACCGGCCGCGTAACGCTGGGAATGGCAAACTAGAAACTTAGTTGGTGAATTCAATGTCGAGCGATCTGGAAAAGTTCTTGCAGCAAGCGGCCGAACGGTTGAGGGACAAAATCCAACAATCGCAAGCACCCCAGCGTTCGCCCCAAACCCCTCCACCCATTAGACCCAGCCAGAGACCCAACCAGAGACCCAACCAGCGCAGCCCACAACCGCAGTCGTTGGAGCCACTCGTCGTTGAAGCAACTCTCGCTCAACCTCGTCAGTTGGGTGAGGATCCATTAAGCTCGATTGATACCCGGCCATCTGTGGCTCATGAGTTACGCGAGCATCTGGCTGAAGACATCTCGCAGGCAGATGAGCGGATGGCTGGCCGAGTGCACCAGGTTTTTGACCATAGTCTTAGCACACTACCGAGCGCTTCGACGGCCTTACAACCAACTGCACCGAAGCTGGCGGATCAAACCAATACGGCGGTTGAAGTTAATCGGCGCGGACGCATGTCGAGCCCCTTCCTAAGGATGCTCCGAAAACCCGATACGCTGCGAGCCGCCTTTATCGCTGGCGAGATTTTCCGACGCAAGTTTTAGTGCGACAGTTGACTCGCATCGCCGTAACGCACACGTTGGCACAACTAGGCGAAAAACCCTCACCACCGCTTGCGGCCATGCGGCTCATTGACCTTCCGCGAATGTGCGGTGGACTTAATGATTAAGCTCATCGGTGACGAACCAGCCGCTGGGTCAAGCGGTTTACCATCTGACTCGGGGGATTGCTGGTGCGCAAAAACACCAAAGCCCGATCGACGTGGGATACCGAAACCATCAAACGTCTGGTGAGGTACCAAGCCCATCACCGACTGAGAAATGCGATGGTTCAGTCGACCATTGGCGGCTCTCCAGTCAATATCGCTTTGCAAATTCTGCCACAACTGCCGCTCTAAACTCTGAACATGCAATTGCAACCACCGCCCATCCGGCGCGTCCGCTGTTCGACTGAGTTCCATGCGGGTGTTCAGAATCGCTCTTGAATCAAAGCAGTAGGCTTCGACAGTCGATGATTGCGGCATCACAGCCAGCAACTGATCCGAGTACGTTTCCAAGTGCCGTCGCAATCGATTCAGCTTCACCGAGGATTCGACTGACAATCCCTGGCCAAAGACGATCAAATTCAAACAGCGATGACGCGCTTCGATATGCGAGACTAGATTGCTGTGGAGCAGCGGAGAGAATTCATCGCTAAGTTGGAGCTCTTCCAAATGCGATGCAAAACACGCAAGTGCCCTCGTTAATGGTTCGGTCAGTAGGATCTCTTGCAGGACGGGCATGACTTCATGCCACTTTCTGCTCCGCGCCGTCGCACCAGTTCGATTTAACGCGTCGCGATGCGAGGCCAACCGATAGTTCCACTCGTCGCATCGACTGCGATGTATGGTCCAAAGTGCTTGGGCAGCCTCTTGAGCGGGCAACAACCTGTGCTTCAGGATGGTTGTCGCCATTCCAACAAAAGTGGAGGCCAATTCTGCCAATGTGATTGAGTGCATGGATCTGCCGAATTACGGGGAAACTCATCGGACTCGCCGGGACCTCAGACCCAATCAGCAAAGCCTGCACCCGTAGACGAACCGAATCTCCCAATTGCGGCATGTCACTACTCGTAACCAGTTCCCTGGAAACAACTTACGACTTAGGTGCGCCGTGTTCCGTAAGGGCGCGCCTCTCTCCAGCGTGTTGCAAAAAAGCCTCATTTGCATGGAGCTCGTGGATTTATGGAAGCGCACTGGTCGCTGGGCTAATTCGACCAGCAAAAACGGGAGAACCAGGCAGACTGCCCCTATTTGCCGATACAAAAACGGCTGAAGATCTCGCCCAGAATATCGTCAGAGTGAATCTCGCCGATCACTGACGAGAGTTCATCGAGCACCAGCCTTAACTCTGCGGCAACCAATTCTTCGCCATCACCAGATTGAGCCAACGCAATGGCTAGTTTGATTGTATTCACGGCGCTCCCAAAGGCTTGACGACATCGCACTGCAATATGTTGCAGTGCCGCTGACTGAAATTCGGCGCGATGGCTAGCCACCACGTTAGCTAAACGCTCACGCAACTCGGAAATACCCTGGCCTGTGCGGACGCTTATGCAGCTGTCGAAACTCAACCTGGATTGATGGGCCGCGGGGGGGATTAGTTCTGACTTCGTACCTACGGTCAGAACTGAGACGCCGCTCTGAACAAGCGTTTGCACCTGAGTGGCTAGCCAGCGTTCGTCCCATGGTATCGACGTATCCACGCAGAAAATGGCAATATCAGCTTGTTGCAACCGACGCTGCAATGCGACCTGCGCTTCGGCTCGTGGCGAATCTTCGTTCAACTCTTCTATCCCTGCGGTGTCAATCAGTTCGATTTCCATCCCATGCATCTCAATCCCATGCATCTCAATCTTCTGGGCAATCACATCGCGGGTGGTCCCTGCCAGTGGCGAGACAATAGCGCGCTCGTTTCCCGCAAGGCAATTGAACAGCGAGCTCTTGCCTGAGTTGGGTAGACCTACGATGACAATCTGCGCGGTCCTCGAACGAGCATCGCGCGTCTGAAGCTGCGCGGAAAGTGTTGTGATACGCTGACTGATCGCGGTCAATTGCAGGATCAGTTCATGACTGCTAATGAATTCGATATCCTCTTCAACAAAGTCCAGCCCAGCTTCAAGATGCGCGATTAACTCAACCAGCTGCGTTCGCATCTCTCGAACTGGCTTGGAAAGATTTCCTCCCAGCTGTGAAAGCGCTGCTTGTAATTGATTTGGACCTTCAGCTTCAATTACACCCAAAACCGCTTCGGCTTGAATGAGATCCAACTTCCCGGCCAGAAAACTGCGCAATGTAAACTCGCCTCTTTCGGCCGGCGCGGCACCCAACGCGCAAATCTGCGTGACCAAGGCTTCGACGATTGGCATCGATCCGATTAAGTGCAATTCGGCACATGGTTCACCAGTAAAGCTACGCGAGTTGGGCCAAAAATAGAGCAGCGTTGGCACTCGCGCTACATGACCGACTTCGGCTCCGCCCGCCTTCGTCCATGCAAATGAACAGGTCACCTGCGAGGCTCGAGCGGCAGTTGTTGCCAAAAAAGCTCGATCGGTCGCAATCGGCAATAGCTGACTGAGGATCGAATGCGTAAGCGCGCCTGACAGTCGCACGACTGCACGGCGACTTGGCATTGCCCCAGTGCTGATCGCAACAATCGTCCGCTGTAAATCAAACTTCATGTATCTAGAAAGCTTGCTGGGATTAAGCCGTTAGAGGCAAAGGACTGTCCGCGAACGCGCGAAACTCCTTGACCATCTTGGATCTGGGGAGTTCTGAAGTTGCAGCCAACAGCCTCAAACGAGCTCTGCGGATGACACCTTTCTCCATAAATTCACCGAGTATTCGCAGCGAAAATTCGTCGCTCCGCTCGGTAATTCTTCGGGCTTGCAGCGCATCCGATGGATCGATCATGACGATCGACGTTACCCCCGACTTCTTGACGAGTCCTATCACCGTGCTCTCGCCTGATTCAGGCTGTAGATCGTTCATCGTTATCCCGTGCCACTGGGCATCGGGTGTTCTCGAGCGGACTTCAATGGTTGGATGTGTATCCAGCAGCGAAGTTTGCACACTGATCCAAACTTCCAGCGAAAGAGCGTCTGGGATATCGCACTCCAGTCGCCGCCAGTTTAGCTGCACGGTGTAGAGATCTTGATTCGCTTGCTCGTAGCGGACAATCAAGTCGTTCTGGCGGACATAGGCTTCTTGAATTGCAAAAGAATGCGATGGCTTGGGGCTGATCTTTAGAAACTGCCCAATGAGGTTCGCCCCAAAGCGGACCTGCAGCCCAGAGGTTGGAGCGCGCGGATCCAATTCGGCTCGCCACTGATCGGTCTCCAGAAAAGCTTGCCCCGATTGCAATTGCCAGTCCACTACAAGTCACTCCCGATAGTCGATTTAACAAGGTCCCCAAAACTGCATCGGCGCTAGACAGACGGTCGATGTTGAGCAAATTGTAGCGTAGCTTGGGACCATTTGTGCCAAGCCTGCGATACATAACTAGCAGACAGCCGAAAAAGTAAGCCTCAGCGATTTATTTGGCGTTGCGTGTTTCGGCCTTCCACAACCCGCAACGCTGTTTAATGAAGTTGGAAGTTTCGGGCTGCCGCAACCGGAAGCGTAAGTTCTGATGTTGCGAGTTTCGGGCTTTCACAACCCGCAGCGTCAGCGAGGGAACGAGTTACGGCGCTGGCTTGACGAAGTGTTGAGGCGAGAGTTCTTTGTATACGCTCTGAGGCTTTGCCTCACTCTCAGGCACATTTTTAATGTGCCTAGAACTAAGGGCTTTGCGAAGGGCGTGGTGAATTACACTTGAGCCACGCCCTTCGCAAAGCCTCAGAGCGTGCCACCCATATACGAACAGCCATAAAATAAAGCGGTGACAATCCAGTAGGCAGACTTTAGGTTTTGCGGTAGCCGGAGTGCTCTCATTAGCACCCGGTTCACAAGTCCTGCCCCTGCGGAGGTTACGCAGTATTGCTTAACGATGGTCGCCGAGCCGGTTTGGGGACGACGCGAATGAGCGGAACTGTGGTGGGGCCGCCATGAAATGTGCGACCACTTTCAAGATAGTGGTCGAAGACAAACACACCATGCTTGGCATTGCCGGCCCCTAAACAACGCAGGATCGCTGGGTTTTGGCACTCAGGGCACTGCACGCGTAAACCGTAACTGTCCAGCAGCTGGTGAACGGATTTAGCAAATTGCTGATTTTCCTCCAGCGATCCGAACGACCATCCATAAAACTGCTGCAGGCGAGCTTCTATGTTCAAGCGAATTTGTTGTTGCAGCGATTCCGACTGAGCGACGATCTGCTCCAGTTGCTGAGTTGCCTGGGCAAGTGTCGCAGCAGGCATGGACATGCGTTTGCGAAGGCCGCCATACACACGCTCCGCCACCAACTGCACGCCGCGAAGATAGAGTTTGCGTTGAGCTTGAGTGAGCGTGGGCGATTCGTGCAATACGAGTTCCAGCAGCGCGATCGGCTCACCCAAGTGCAGGACCGGGCCAAACAATAGCTGATGTCCAGTTGGATTGTTGCCAGGGTTTTCGCTCGATGGCCTCCGGCCTGCGGGCGTTGGTTCAGCCAGCATCGCCTGCTTTTGGCTCCAGGCCAATTGCACCAGGCGTTCGTGCTTCTTCTGTTCAGTGGAGGTGTTCAGCAAATCATCCATGCGGTACCGAACCCCAAAGATCGCTCCCGGAGCACCTTGGGCTCGCAGCCATGCCACTGCGGCCTTGGCTGAAAACAGTTCGCACATCGAGGGCAGTAGTTGCTCGAGAAACGACTGCAAGGGTAAATCGCCGTCGATCAATTTCGATAGCTTTTTCACTTGCACGACCGATGGGCCGCGTTGTTCATGCGGCAAATCGAGCAGAGCTTGGTGGAGCGCTTGATGATCAGTTTCGGCAGTCATTGTGGCTTCTTAAACGGCGAGCGAACTGCATAGCTGCAACCGGTGCAAGTTTTGACGCAATATTTCAGCGCCCGGGGCAAAACAGCAACAGTTCGACGCGGCTACGAAACAATAGTTCCCGCTGAACACGACTATTGCAATCGCGTCCGGCTTATGTTTATACTCTACGTAAGAACAGGGTAGCTTGTCGAGTCCACCCAGCAGATTCCGATTTGGTTATTTTCGTAGGAAAAACCAGGGAATCCTCGGGAACTTCGCTTGGCTAGCGATCTTCCAAGAGGTCGGTTTGGAGCGATTAGGCCTGTCGGCACTTGTTACGCGATTGGTATAACCGGTACGGCCGCCGGGAGACTGCCTTTGAAGGCCAGCATTTGGATAAACTATGGCTTGATCGTTCAAGTCGTTCGTTTACCGTGATGGAATCGAGTTCACAAATCGGGCTGGTTGGTTCGTACACGCTTTTCGGGTTAGCAGGTCAATATGTCGCCCTCACAAGAAACCGTCGAACAAACTAAACAACAGATTCGCAATCTGATCAATGAAATTGCGGAACTGTCGCGAACTGATCACAGCGCGGAAGAATACTTTCCGGCGATTCTCAAACGAATTGTCGATGCGCTTGCGGCCGTTGGGGGCGCCGTCTGGTTGCTTGATCCCGAAGGACAGCTGCGGCTAAGCTACCAAATCAAAGTCAATCAAGACTTGCTGGAGACAGGCAACGAAGATGCGATGCGACACGCAAAGTTGCTGTCACGCCTGTTTGCTCGCGGCCAATCCGAGCTCATTCCACCGCACTCGATGATCGGTGAAGACCAAAGCGAAGGCAATCCAACTCAGTTTCTGCTGGTTGTCTCACCGCTGTCGAACGGCAAGAAGAATGCCGGTTTGATTGAGATTTTCCAACGCCCAGATTCGGCGCCCAATATTCAGAAAGGTTACTTGCGTTTTCTTGAGCAGATGGCGGGCTTGATCGGCGACTGGCTTAAGGGAGCCACGCTGCGTCAGGTCTCAGATCGTCAAGAAATGTGGCAGCAGGCGGACCATTTCGCACGCCTAGTGCACGACAACCTCGACCTCCGCGACACCGCATTTACTATCGCCAACGAAGGCCGGCAGCTCATCGGCTGCGACCGGGTTAGCGTAGCCATCAAGAAAGGTGGTCGCTGCAAGGTCCACGCGATTTCAGGTCAAGATTCGATCGAAAATCGCTCCAACATTGTGCTTGCTCTCAATAATCTCGCGACCCGTGTTGTCTCCGCTGGTGAATCGTTGTGGTACGACGGTTCCGTTGAAGATCTTCCGCCACAGTTGGAAGAGGCCATCGAAGACTATGTCGATCTATCGCACGGCCGAACCATCGCTGTATTGCCCATCCGTCGACCTGAAAAAGTGATCGAAGGGGACGTGTATTCCAAGGAAAAAGTTCAGCGGGAGGACCTTTCGGCTCGAGAAATTATCGGGGCCTTGATCGTCGAGCAGATCGAAAGCCAAGTGCCGAACGAAGTGATGCGCTCGCGTGTCGACTTGGTGTATGAACACACAGCGCGTGCTCTGAATAACTCGATGAGCCACAGTGAGCTGTTTGGAATGCCGGTCCTGCGAGCGCTTACACGGGCTACTTGGTTGTTCCGTGGCTCTGCGTTTCCAAAAACCATGACGGTACTCGCGCTGGTTGGCGCGGTTTTGCTGGCGATGCTCCTAATTCGCATCAACATGGATCTCGAAGCCAACGGTTCCCTTCAGCCAGTCATTCAGCATCAAGTCTTCGCTCACGTCGATGGAGAAGTTAAAGATGTGCTAGTCGACCACGGCGAAGAAGTTAAGGCGGGTCAACTTTTGGTAACGCTGCAGAATCGCGATCTTGAAATTGAACTCACCAGCCTCAAAGGCCAACGCGACGAAACCATCGAATCGATCACGACTCTCGAATACCAAGCCCGACTTACTCCTACGACCAATGAGCAAAAACTGGAACGCATTCGAGCCTCGGGCCAATTGAGCGAAGCCCTCAAGCGAAAAGAGACCCTCGAAGCTCAAATCGCGCTGCAAGAACAAAACCAACAGCGACTGAACGTTGTTAGCCCCATCGATGGGGTCGTGATGACCTGGGACCTCAAAAAGAACCTGCGAGCCCGACCAGTGATGAAAGGCAACGTCCTCGTGACCATCGCCGATCCTCGCGGTGACTTCGAAGTCGAATTGTTGATGCCCGAAAAACGCATGAAGTACCTGGACGCAGCCATGAACGAATCGACCACAGGTACTTTGGATGTCGAATACAAAATGAAAACTGACCCTTCAAAGACCCACAAAGGTGTGCTCACGAAAGCCGCGATCCACGGTCGCGCAGAACTCGATCAAACCGAGGGAGCGATCGTCAAACTGCGGGTCAAACCGGATTCGATGGAAGGTGTCAGCCGCCGACCTGGAGCTCAATTGGTTGCCGACGTGACAGCTGGGCGAGCGAACGCTGCGTTTGTCTGGTTCCATGAAGTGATTGAATGGATTCAAGTCAACGTACTTTTCTAATTTGCCTACTCTGTCCTTTAGTATGACTCTTCTCAACCAACTTTTGGTGACTCGATAAGGTAGAATTCGATGAATATCCACTCGAAAAAACTCGCTTTCGCAGTGCTCTGCTTAGGTGCATGCTGCTCCGACAGCTTGTTCGCTCAAGTCCCCAACCGGCCAGCTCAAACACCGTTGCAGAATCTGACGGTTCCAACCAATCCCAATGCAGGCGTACCGGGCGCAACCGCGCCTGGCACACTGGCTCGCTCGAATGTCATTCGTGACGAAGCCGCTTCGATTCAATGCGTGCATGATTATCCCATCTCGGCGCAAACCGATGGCTTGATCAGCGAGATGCTGACCGATGAAGGCTTGAGCGTCAAGAAAGGCGATACGTTGTTTGTCATCGACGAGCGCGTGGCCAAAGTTGAAGTCAGTGTAGCCCTGAAAGAATGGGAAGCTGCCAAGAGCCAAGCGAATGAGACCGCCAACGTTGAATTCGCTGAGAAGTCTTCCGAACTCGCCGATGCGGAATTCAAAGCGGAATCGGAGATGTACCAAAAAGGTGCTGCCAGCAAGTCACAAACGGAACGCAAAAAGCTAGAAGCCGAAAAGGCTCGCTTTGGTATCCGCGTTTCAAAAGTTGAGCATCAGAAGGAAATCAAAGCCGCTGAAGTAGCCGCCGAAAAACACAAGGCCGCCGAAGTCCGCTTGGACACACACCGCGTGGTTGCTTTCCATGACGGCGTAATCGTACGTCGCCTCCGCGATGAGGGAGAATGGAGCCGCGCCGGTGAACCCGTGTTGCAGTTCATGGGCATGAAAGAGATGAAGGTTCAAGCACTTGTCCCCATCAAAGGCATTTCCGTCACCAGTTTGCAAGGTGCTCCAATGAGAATCGAAGTGCCAGTCAACGTGGGCGAAGTCATCACGTTCGATGCCAAGATTGATTACGTCAGCCCAGAGATTGAACAAGGCAAAGTCCGCGTTTCGGCCCGCGTTGAAAATCAAGCGATCGGCGGCGTCTGGATCCTTCGAAAAGGCATGCAGGCCACTGTTGAGATCACTCCCTAGTAGAGCATCAAGCTTTAATTTTAGGGTGGCACGACCCTGAGGCTCTGCGAAAGGCGTGTCGAATTACGCTAGAACAACGCCCTTCGCAGAGCCTCAGGGCGTGCCAGCCAAACCCGATTACCCTAATTTAAATCTCGACGCTCCCCTAGTTATAAACACCGAATTTGAAATCTCTGACTCGAACCCCGACGGTTTCGGTCCAGTTCCAACGACATACAGTTTAACCCAAGGTAAACCCTATCCATGACAACGATGGCTGACAGTTTGGTCAACAGTGCGATGCGACCGCTTAAGTTGCGTCGTCGACCTGACTTGGTCACGAAAAAGCATCGTTACAATGGCCGAGTTTACTTGGTCGTCAAGGAACCCGTGGGCTTGAATTACTTTCGATTCCACGAAGAAGAATACGCAATCCTCGAGATGCTCGACGGCAAGACCAGCTTGCAGCAAATCAAGGAACGATTCCAAGCCGAATTCGCGCCGCAACGTATCACCCTGCAGGACCTGCAGCAGTTCGTAGGTATGTTGCACCGTAGCGGTCTGGTCATCTCCGATGCAACCGGGCAAGGTCGACAACTGCGTCGTCGCGGCGATGACAAGAAGAAACGTGAACTGCTAGGAAAGCTAGCCAATATTTTTGCGTTGCGTTTCCGTGGAATTGACCCTGAAAAACTACTCAACTTTCTGAATCCATTTACCTGGTGGTTGTTCACCCCAGCAGCCATTTTCTTTGTGGCTCTGTTCGGCCTCAGCGCGTTGATGTTGGTGGGCATTAACTTCCAAGAGTTCCGCACCAAACTTCCCACGTTTGAGCAGTTCTTTGCGGCCGATAACTGGATTTTTCTTGGCGCGACGATGGCGAGCGTCAAGATCTTGCACGAATTCGGGCACGGGCTGAGTTGTAAACGCTACGGCGGCGAATGTCACGAGATGGGCTTGATGTTCCTCGTGTTCACGCCATGTCTGTATTGCAACGTGTCGGATTCATGGATGCTGCCCAATAAGTGGCATCGAGTCTTCATCGGTGCGGCAGGCATGTACGTCGAGTTGATCCTAGCGTCGATCGCCACTTGGTTGTGGTGGTTTAGCGAGCCGGGAATGTTCAACTTTCTGTGCCTGTCGGTGATGTTCATCTGCTCGGTTAGCACAGTGATGTTTAACGGCAATCCACTGTTGCGGTTCGACGGTTACTACATCCTGATGGATATCCTTGAGATTCCCAACTTGCGTCAAAAGAGCACTGAGATTCTCAAGCGTTGGTTCCAACAATACTGTTTAGGACTTGAACTGCAAGAAAACCCATTCTTGCCCCACCGCAACAAATGGGCGTTCGCTTTGTACACCATCGCAGCGGTCACCTATCGCTGGGTGGTGGTGTTCTCGATCACCTTGTTTTTGATCAATGTTCTCGAGCCCTACGGCCTGCAGTCGATCGGTCGAACCGTCGCGTACGCTGGATTGGTCGGGATGGTTGTACAGCCGATTTGGGCTTCGATTAAGTTTCTTCGCACACCAGGTAGGGCAAGCAAGATGAAAAGAAAGAATGTGCTCACCAGCTTGGCGGTAGTTGGTGTGGCTGCGGCTCTGGTCGCTTACCTGCCGCTTCCGTTCCATGTCGATTGCGCCATGGAAGTCCAACCGCAAGGAGCTTCGCAAGTCTACGCGATGGTCCCTGGCCGCTTGGTGGCTTGGCACAAGCATCCTGGCGACACGGTTCAAGCTGGAGAGGTCGTTGCCGACTTGGATAGTTTCGACTTGCGATTGCAAGAAGAAAAGATTCGCGGAGAGTACGAACTAGCCAGATTGCGGTATGAAACTGTCAAGATGCAACAGCATGATGACCCGCAAGCCCTTGGGCAACTTGAGATGGTTGCCGAGCTGGTAAACTCGAAAGCCCTGTTGCTGACCAAGGCTCAAGAGCGCGTGGGGATGTTGACGGTACGAGCCTCCAGTGACGGCATAATCCTACCTGCCCCAGCCAAACCTGCTCCTAAAACCAGCGAAGAGGAACAGTTACCCACGTGGAGCGGCAATCCGTTTGATGCTAAGAATGATCAAGCTTTCTTTGCGGAATCCGATCTATTGTGCCTTGTAGGTAATCCGCAACGTATGGAAGC
Organism: Pirellulaceae bacterium; assembly: GCA_033761895.1. Taxonomy (GTDB): domain Bacteria; phylum Planctomycetota; class Planctomycetia; order Pirellulales; family Pirellulaceae; genus Aureliella. The sequence continues at coordinate 16,871 of JANRMD010000353.1, forward strand.
GGTGTTGGTGGTCGATCAAGCCGACATTGACTTGATCCAAGTCGGTGTCGAAGCCGACATGAAAATTGATTCTGCAAAGATGGAAACTTTTTCGGGTCGTATCGGTCAAATATCCGAGATGGATATGAAGGAGACCCCAGAGAGTCTTTCGACTCAAGTTGGAGGTCGCTTGGATACCGAAATGGATAGTTCAGGAAGGTTGCGACCGATGAGCACTTCGTACCAAGCTCGCGTTCCATTAGATGATGTTAAAGTTCCGCTTCGCGCAGGCTATCGAGGTCAAGCGAAGATCTATGTTGGATGGAAATCGTTGGGCTGGCGCCTTTATCGCTTCCTAGCAAAAACCTTTAGTTTCGAGATGTGATTTTTGGCTCGGGTAGCTGGCATTGCGACAGCTACCGGCAAGCCTTTACAATTCCCTTAGTGTCCAATAGTTGTGACACTGTATTCGCTGATTTCAGCCCAGGAGATTTTAGAATGGCAAAGACAGAAGAAAACACTGGAACCGATCCAGTAGCCGCACCAGTTGGCGACGCGCGTCAACAGCAGCCTCAGCAAATGCAAGTGCAAGTCAAAGATGACCAAGCCATTGCATGCTACGCAAATTTCTGCCGTGTAACTGGATCACCAGAAGAATTGATCGTTGACTTCGGCCTGAACCCACAACCAGTTGGTGTTCCCAAGGATCCGATCAACGTTAACCAACGCGTGATCATGAACTTCTTCACCGCAAAGCGACTTCTCGCTGCTCTTCAAATGTCCGTACAACGTCACGAAGCTGTCTTCGGCGTGCTAGAAACCGACATTCAAAAGCGCCTTCGCGTTCAACAAAACGCTTAGTGCCATCTGTGCATTCTCAACTCTGACTCCCTTCGCCCAATCCACCGGGCGAAGTGAGCAGGGCGAGCCCTCTTTGTACTAAAGCACGTTCTCGCACTCACTCCGCCAATTCCGACCTTCTATGTAAAGAGTTGCGTAGCAACGGCAGACGATAGCCTGGGATGCCAGTCCCAGGTGGCTGGGCCCAGCGAAGCGCTGAGTCGCGGAGCGACGGCATGCGTTGCGATCAACCTTGGTTGACGCCCCCATTAGTGCGGACGATAGCGCTGGCCGCATGGAATCTCGCATGGCAGAGTAAACCCAACTCAGCTGTCGATTTATGGTTCGCGTCATCTGCCCACAGCGTGCAGAAAGATCCCGCAGATTTACTGATTTACTCTGCGGAT
>JANRMD010000354.1:0-6844 GCA_033761895.1 Pirellulaceae bacterium
GGTTGCGCAAAATCAGGTGCATGTGATTGGAAAGAATCGCGTAGGTCAGGACATCGACCCCAAAGACGGAAGCCAGAGCCTCCATCCGCCGCCGAATCCACTCGCGTCGGAACGAGAAATCGACCCCCGTTTGCTCATTGATGCCCGCCAGGAAGGCTTTGCGTACACATCTTTGGATTGTGTGAACTATACAGATCTCGTTTGCCCTAAACTGTTCTTCGCGAGTTGATCTGACCATGGTTTGTCCTCCTTATGTACTGGCCAATATACCGGCGAATCGGCTCGTGTCAAGGAAGGTGGGTGGCACCAATTGAAGTTTGTGCGTGGCACCATTTGGAGTCGGGGACTACTCTGGTGCGCGGAGTTTGGCGGCCTGCTTGAGTGCGGTGAGGTTTCCCTTCTCGCCGGGCTTGAGCTCACGCACAAACGACTCGCGACCGGCTGATTTCGCGAAGCAGACCGTGACGGTGGATTCACCGAGCACTTCGAGTTCAGGGCCACGCACCACCAACGCAGTCGCCTCGTCGATGCCAAGACCAACATAAGTGGGGAATTGCTCAAGTGCGGATTGCAATCGAGGCAAGCGTCGCTTGGAGAGAAAGTGCTGGTCAATGATCGTCCCAGGAAGAAACTCGAAGCCTCTCTGCATGCGATCGTAAATTAGCATTGGCGTTGATGCGACCGCCGCACCTGCTGAGGTGCCACCAACTACACCACCACGCTCGATGAGTTTCTTGATTCGATCTATGACCGGTGTGTTGTCGTAGATGCTGACAAGGTACCCTTGCTTTCCGCCGCTAAACCACACCCCTGTAGCGTCATCGAGAACTTGTGAGAACTCTGTGCGACTCGCCTGTTCGTGAGATTCCGCATGTAGCAAATGTACACTGCGTGGATTGCAGCGTTTCCAGTCAAGTAGGCGAGCGGGGTCCAGAGGAGTCGACACATCCGCTGTCGGTACGACTACAATCTTGGCATCGCTCCCACCAGCATACTGCGTGAAAGCTGCGCGAAGTTCCAGGCTAACATGCCCACCACCGTGAAGAACCAAAGTTCCGACAGCTGCTTTGGGTGCCTGACTGCTTTGCAAGTCCGGCTGAGACAACGCAGGCCGGGCGTTGATTGCCCAAATTGATGCAGAGAGTGTGGCGATGAAAAGCAAGATAATCTGCATCGTAAGGCATCTTTCCAGCGAACAAGACGATTTATCTACTTAGCAACTTGTGGCGTTTGTCCTTGATGTTGCTTTACTCTTGGCGCGCCAAAGTTTTCACCCATTTCGTTAACATATCCAGCGCCGCAGCATCAACAACGGAAGTCGACAGTTGCGGCATCTGTCCTGGGCCGCGCGTGCCAACACGATACAGCAGCACAGATCTATCGGGATCACCCGATGCTATAAGCTTTGCGTCGGGCTTACCATAAGTATGATGTGTAGGTACGACATCGACAATCTTCATCTGATCGAGGTTAGCGTAGATCGACAAGTCCATTTTTGCATTGCCACCGCCTGCCTCGACGTGGCAGTAGGCACAATTCGAATGCAGAAAAGCCCTTGCTCGCTTTTCTAGATCTTGAGTGACGTCGTACGGGTCACTCAGCTTGGGGAGCGATTCGGGGCTGGTACCGAGCAAATGATTCGATCTCAGCTTCAATTGACCAGCCAGTGGTTGGGCGGCGGCTAGCGCTGCGTCAATCTCGGTCTGGGACTTGCCATTTGATTTCAACTCGTCGCGCAAAGCCTCTTTCGCTTTGGGTAGCCAATCCGTCGTCAATACGCCCAATCGCTCGAGGGCGTCGATCTGATTGAGCTGCACACCGTTACCGTAATCGTGAGCTTTATTGAGTTGCTCAGTTGACAGTCCCAACACAAAACCTGCGGCTCGGGTGTGGCAAGCCATGCATTCGGTTCGGCTAGGATAGTGCCAGACCTGATTGCGATCTCCAGTCTTATTGGAGATGGCGAAGGTCCGGTCACGCCCTGATTTTTCTACGAGAATTGCGTCCGTTTGGTCATCAAGCCACTCGTACGAATAACCCACCCACTCGCCTTGTTGTTTGGTCAATAAACGAGTTTCGATCCAGCGTTTTGACGTCGGATCACCAGCCTTCATCTCAAGCTCGAATGACTTTACGATGACCGTGTTTTCTGGAAACTGCCAAGCCCAGCGGTCAGCCGTTTCAATGCGTCCATCTTTGGGGAGTGCCACAAAGCGACTCTTGATAGCCCCGTCGGACCAAAAGGGAGCGTTCACACTGTAGGGAATCAGCCCTTCGGCGACCTGATGACCAGCCACAGCTGCGAACAAACCGGTATCGCTGAGTTTGCGGGGAAAGGTACTCGGTGCAGCGGATTGTTCGTTGGCTTCGAGATGATAAAGGCCTGCTAGTCCTTCGGGTCGATGATCGACGATTAGCAATTCGCCGTCGTGATCCACGACAATCGCTGAAATCTGGAAGGCTGTATCGGCAAGTTCGCGATGCCAGATAATCTGTTGGCCATCGTGCTTGACTCCCCAAATCTTGCCCGTCGAGTAGTCGCCGTAGATATAGGCACCTTGCAATTCAGGCAGTTTCGTTCCGTGATAAACAACACCGCCGGTCAGCGACCGCGACTCGCTGTGCGCGTGTTCAACCGTCGGCTTGACGTGGGGCGTCGGCCCTAGCTTGCGTTGTGAGTAGAACGGATAACTTCCTTCAAAGACGCTCCAACCATAGTTGGCACCGCGTTCGACCAAGTACGCCTGTTCGTACATGTCCTGGCCATTGTTGCCGACCCAGATGTGCCCCGTTTTCGGATCGCATGTTATTCGCCAAGGGTTTCTAAGTCCATAAGCCCATGTCTCTGGCACTACAGTCGCGTCGCCAACGAAGGGATTGTCTTTGGGCACTGCGTATGCCTTGCCGCTAGTCGGATGATCGACATCAATGCGCAAGACTTTGGAAAGTAACTTAGAAAGGTCCTGTCCGGCGTCGTTTGCATCGGAATCTGATGTTCCATCGCCAGACGTTACATACATCATGCCGTCATTGCCAAAGGTTACTGCCGCTCCATTGTGTCCATTTGAATCCCACTCGATGATCGTCAGCGGCTCGTCGGTGACTTGATACGGCGCTGTTCGCGACAGAGTGTATCGAACGATACGACTTCGATTAGGTTCACCCTCCTTCTTTCCATTGCTTCCTATATACATGTATCCGTTTTGGGCGAAGTTAGGATGGAAGGCTATCGAGTACGCAGTGCCTTGGGTTTCGACGAGAGTTTCATAGGTTGCGGGTGTTTGTTCTTTGCCTGCATCAAGGGGCACGCGTTTGATAACCGTCGGTCCATATGCACCTGCTTCATCTATGACGATAAAGTTACGGGTGCCTGGTTCAACCTGGACGTCGATGGGCCAGTTCAGTTTGAGGTGGGTGAACGCAGTTTTGGGGCGATAAGGCAAGGGAGGTTCAGGTGAACCAAGCACCTTGGAATCCACAAATTTTTTGCGTTTGCTAAACTCCGTAGCGGCTTTGTCTCCTTCGCCGGCGCCAGCGAATCGCAATTTTGCATAATCTTCGACTAAGTGGAAATTCAACTTGCTCAGCGGGGCACAGCTGCTTAACTCAGGTTCCTTGCCCAACGTATAGTCGTAGCGACAGAGTGCAATCGACCAAACTTCGTTAACATCAGGTCGTCCCCCAGTTGGCATAAAGTCTACCCATGGGATGCACCCTTCAACGGACCAGCCTTCGTCGCGATCATTGCGATTGTCCAAGGTTCCACGACGCACGACTGCCGTCTTCATTTGGAACGTGTTAGCCGACTTTAACGCCGCATAACCACCGCTTTTCTGGTCAGGCAGAAACAGATCCATTTCCGTTCCTGCCGCGTTGACTTGAAACTCGTAGTAACCGGGCTCGGTTGCACCGGGCTTGAGGAAGATCTCGAACACATCGTTATTCCAGGTCATCGCGTCGCGTTCGGTGATATCGCCGAACAAATCGTGATCTTCCAAGTCGGCGAAGAAGTAGATGTATTGCCGATCCCATAACAATCTTGCGCGAGTTGTGGTCGTAGGTTTCTGACCGCCAGTAGCTGGAATTCGGAAGTTATCAATAACTTGAGCCTTCTGCCAAGCGCCGTCATCCGCCTTCCCATCGATCGCAATCTGGCCCGCCGCCCAATGACAAACAAACTCATCAGCTTGCGAATAGGAACTGCTGCATAGGAGCAAAGTGGAAATGACGCACGAGGTGACTGTAGCATAGATGTTCAATGTCACGACCTTTGGTTATCACTGGGTACAGTTGGCATAAGTAACTGGTGCGCCGCTGGCTACCGGTTATGCGATTCATTAGGAGCAAGCATGCCAACGAGCGGTTGGATGCTACTGAGCCAAAATCGCGGTGGGTTGCCGGTCAAAGTTAAACCCCATTTTAGCTCGGTTCCTTACTCACTGCGCAGCTTTGCGAACACAGTAAAGTCGCTTGTCGGTTCGAATCAGCAAACGGTCGCCAACAATGGCCGGTGTCGACAAGCATATATCCCCATCAGCCAATGAGTTGGTATGCAGTATTTCCATGGTGTCACCTTCTTTAACAACGGTACAAACTCCATCTTCGTCCAAGCAAAACAACTTGCCGTCGTAGGTCCAGGGTGAAGCTGTGTAGCCCGAACCACGTTTGACAACTTGTTTCTCGTAAATCATCTCTCCCGACTTGGCATTGAAGCAGTTGATGTAGCCTCGATCGTAAAGGATGTAGAGTCGACCGTTGGAGACGACTGTGCTGGGATTGTAGGGTGCGATGGACATGTTGGACCAAACAATGTACTCGCTGCTGGATTGGCCTTTGGGCAGAGTCAAATCGCCGGTTGCCCCCGGCTTGATAACGTACAGTGCCTTGGTTGGATCAAGCACATACCCGGAACTGATGTAGAGTAAGCCGTCAACAGCATAGGGAGTCGCAATCGTAACGCTCGACATGCCCTTAAGTGACCAAAGCAGATTCCCATCGAGATCATAACTTCGAGCGGCTTTTGAGCCCAGCGTTACAATCTCAGTGCGCACATCATTGACCCAGACAAAGGGGGTCGACCAATTGCTCTTTTCTTCACGGTCCTTGGACCACAGCGGCGCCCCGGTTCGTTTGTCGAGCGCGATTAACTCTGCGTGTTCATCATTATCGTTTTGGTAGTAAAGTGCATTGCCGTGTAGGACCGGCGACGAGGCTGTGCCCCATGCCAATCGCATTGGACGCACTGGCAAATCGTGTTTCCATACTTCGTTCCCAGCCATATCGAAACAAAAAATCCCTACATTGCCGAAGCACACATAGAGATGCTTGCCGTCAGTGACGGGTGTCTCCGATGCATAACTGTTCTTGAGATGTGTAGGAGCCGTTGGTATGCCTTCACGAACGGTTTTCTCCCAACGCGTTTTGCCGGTCGCGAGATCCAAGCACATCACTTTCCACTGATGATTTGTCTTGGGGATTTCAGGGCGTTCGCCACCCATGTACAGCCCTTTTTTCAAACGCTCTGTCGAGCCCGTGTTGACTACGGTCGAAAGAAAAACACTGTCTCCCCATACAATCGGAGAACCCCAACCGCGTCCGGGAATATCAGCTTTCCATTCGATGTTCTCAGTGGCTGACCAACGGTCGGGCAGATTGGGGTTCGTCGAAACACCTCGTGCGTCGGCACCGCGAAACTGAGGCCAATTGGTCACAGGCTCTTGTGAGGCGAGCGGTGCGGTCAGCAGCACGCAAATCACAGCCCATTGAGGCAAGACTATTTTCATCATCGAATCTCTTATTTGCATCCGAAACCATGTCTAGTGGGAATGTGCGTTTTTGATTGTCTGTTAGCATAACGCATTGAACGCGATATTCACACGCAGCTAGCCTCACTTCAAACCTTGCAGCAATTCCGATGGCCCAGCCCAAAAAGAAGTTTCGGCAGACTCAAAAAGCCCCAAAAAGAACGCCAAGTGCCTTTAGCGGCAACCATCAACGCAGCTGGCTGTGGGGGCACCATGCAGTGCTGGAAACGCTCCAGTCAGGCCTGTGGCCGGTACTGGAGATTTATGCCAGTCGGGATGCGTTCAATGAATCTGTAGAGCTCCTGAGCGCCAAGCAACAGGTCGGTATTCCCGTTGACGTCGTCCCCCCAGAACGTTTGTTCGAGTTGTCGAAGTCGACCGAGCATCAGGGCTTGGTCGTTCGACTTGGACCCTACCCGTATCGAACCTTGCAGAGTTTTGAAAGTGAATTGCGAATAGCAGTAGCCTCGCATCAAGACAAGCTTGCAAGCGACTTGGCAGCAGGCTCTCCGCCGCAAACCAAGCCTCCGCTGGTTGTTGTCTGTGATCAGATTCAAGACACGTTCAATTTCGGGGCCATTCTTCGATGCTGTGACGGAGCGGGTGTTCTTGGAGTCATCGTCGGGCAACGAGCTCAAGCCGAAGTGACACCGCATGTCGCCAGATCCTCGGTCGGCGCAGTGAACTACGTACCAGTTATCCAAACAGAAAATTTGGTGACCGCTGCCAAGGTCCTGAAGTCGCTAGGGTTTCAATTGGTCGGTGCAGATGGCAACACGCAGCAGAGCGCTTGGAGTGCTCCGCTGAATTCGTTGACCGCTCTAGTGATTGGCAGTGAAGCAGCAGGGATCTCTAAGGAGTTGCTTGAAGAGTGTGATCAGCGTTTGTGCATTCCCATGCAAGGACATGTTACATCGCTGAATGCAGCCGTGGCTGCGGGCATTCTCCTCTACGAAATCCGCCGGCAGCAAAACGCGCTTGCGAAGTAGTCGAGGGGCAAGCTTTAATTTTAGGGTGGCACGCTCTGAGGCTCTGCGAAG
>JANRMD010000355.1:0-2744 GCA_033761895.1 Pirellulaceae bacterium
AATCGGCATGAAGCGCGGTCATGTCAGTAGCGAGCCGGTCGGCCTGGTCCACCCGCTGTTGGCCTTGAGCCATGCGGGCGAACTCATTGACCACATATCCCAATCCAGTTATCGCGGCCGCAACAGGTCCGCCCAAGAACCCAGCGAGAAACATTCCTCCCACTCCCACGGTTGCCCGTTGGTCAACCGCAGGACCATTGCGGTCTGCTTCTACCGCGGTGCGAATTTCATCGCGACCTTTCATGACTTCATCAAGTTTGGTCCGAATGGAGGTCTCAAGTCTCGCGATCTCCGATGTGAGTTTGCCTATCGTGGCGTCTAGACCTGCCACGGCAGCATCAGCAGCCGGGCGCGCCGCGAGCCGCCGCTGAACATTCAAGTCGCGCCGCTGACGCTTAGCAAGGGCAGGTTCCGAAACTCGCCCATAGGGAGAAAACTGAGGTGGTGGCGACCAGAACTGCCACTAGGACCGCCGAAGCGACTGATTTGGAGGACATTCTCGCCGAAGGAGCAAACCCCGTACCAAGAGTTGGGGTGCACACGAATTGGCAGACCGAAGGCCACGGAAATCCACATGTGATAAACACGCGCTATGTTCACGAAACGTACAATTTTGTTATTTTGGATTGGATCGGCCTTTATCGCCGCTATCACTTCGTTTCTCAACAGTTCTCTCACCAGGCTATGGGTCGAACTCGGCGGATCAATCAACAGTGGCTGGCTCCTAGTCTTGGGTCTCCTGGTGAGCGTCGGTTTCGCATTCCTCTTTATGGGAATCAATCACGCAGAAGCAACGGTAGCGGTGAATGATAGAGGTCTTGCCGTAGTTCCGCCAACCGGCATCGGAGTTCCACTGTATGCACCTTGGCAAGATATTACTAAGATCGAGGTCGTTCGCGTGGAGAACCGCCTCGTGGGCAAATTTTGGTTTCGAGATGCTGCACTGTCGATTGACTTCGATCGAATCTCGGCAGAACAGTTCAGCGCCATCGTCCACCGCTATCCAGAGATGCAAGAATATTTGGTCAAACGCCGCGTCGTAATCGAGCTTGGCAACAACGCCGACTCAAAGCAAACGTAACCCCAGCTCAGGACGACAGAGATCCGACGTAAGTCGCTGAGCGATAGTCCCATGTAATGTGCATCGCACGATTATTATCCTTCGGCTGCAACCTCACCATCCGCCTCGGCCTGAAACTGCAGGCAACCGGATGATGTGCACAGGGATGTAACCGCTCAGACAAATTACCTTGGGAAGCGCTGAATAAGTCGGGACCGAGTGCCTGTCGCCAGTTGCGAGCCGCACAAGGAGCAATCCCCGAAGGAATATTGGTTATATTTCAGAGGGTTGCGACGCCGTCTCGGCGATGCAAATCGCGGCAGGAACGACGGGAGGACTTGTTCAGCGCTTCCCTTGCACGCCATCTCGGGTTCATGGCTGCTACGCAGCTGGCTGTCCGCACACCCGAACCCGCATTGACGCCAAACATATACTGAACTTCCCCCGATTTGGTGGACAGGGAAAATGATAGAACCTGGAGGACCAAACAATGACCAATGTGAAACCAAAACAACGACAGAACGAGCGTCGCAGCGAGGCGTTCAAACGCGAAGCGGTACGTAAGATGGAAACGAGGGGCGAGCTCTCGATCGAAGAGGTCGCCTCGAGCTTAGGGGTGCGCGCCAATCAGCTCTACAACTGGCGGATGCAGTACGGCTCGCAAATCGCCGGCACTGCGATGGAGACTCCGGAGGCGGAGCTGCAACGGCTTCGGCGAGAACTGCGCCAAGTGCGCGAGGAGCGTGACATATTAAAAAAAGCAACGGCCTTCTTCGCTCGGGTGAATTCGTAATGTCGAAATTCATGGAGTCGGAGAAGGCCCACTTCAGCGAAGCGGCGCTGTGCCGTGCGTTGGATGTTTCAAGAAGCGGTGTCCAAGCGCGACGCCGACGCCCCGTTTCTAAGCGAGCCATGGCCAACGCTGCACTCGCACCGAAGATTCAGCGCATTGCAGCGACGCACCAAGGACGCTATGGAAGTCCGCGCATTCATCAAACGCTCAAGGCCGAGGGGGAGCGGGTCGGCAAGAATCGTGTCGCTGCGTTGATGCGGCAGGAGGGCATCGTAGCTCGCAAAAAACGCCGTTTCATCAAAACCACGGATTCGCGCCACAACTTCGGCGTTGCTGATAATATCATCCAACGCGATTTTGTGACCACCGCCCCCAACCAAGTCTGGGTCGGAGATGTGACGTACTTGCATACTCAGGATGGCTGGCTGTATCTCGCCGTACTCATCGACCTCTATTCTCGCCGAATTGTCGGCTGGTCGGCGCAGGCCACGCTCTCGACGCAATTAACATTGGCAGCGCTGAACCAAGCGATGACGTTGCGATACGCGCACACTGACTTGATTCACCATACCGACCGCGGCAGCAACTACTGCGCGACAGACTATCAAGAAGTAATCATGCAATCTGGGATTCGTCCCAGTATGAGTCGAAAAGGCGACTGCTGGGACAACGCGGTTGCCGAAAGCTGGTTTGCAACCCTGAAGACCGAACTCGGTGATACCTTTGACTCACGGAGCGACGGCATACGTAGGCTCACTGAATATATTAACTATTACAATTTTCGACGCATCCATTCAACCATCCAATTTCGAACACCCGTGCAATTTGAACTTGACTATGAGGCACAACTAGCTGCATAAATTACCTGTCCACTTTTTCGGGGGAAGTCCA
>JANRMD010000356.1:0-2719 GCA_033761895.1 Pirellulaceae bacterium
ACCCACAAGATACCTTCGAAACAACTTCGATCGTCCGCCCTCGGACGTCCACCCTTGGGATTGGAGACCTTTGGAATGAATCGCTTTACCTTTTCCCATTGCGCGTCCGTAAGCAGTACTTCCCGTCGTCCTGACATCGAGGAACTCCTTTCTCGATAACAGGTTTAACCCAACTCCTTTGTTAGCAAAAGATCAGCTTTCGGGGTTTTGAAACCTGCTCTAGTGTCATTGTAACCTGCTACCAAGCAAGGGAATCAGTCGCGAAGACTGTTTTGGCCATGTATCGGTTTTTCAAGCAAAAAGTACGCATACCGTTCGTCGAGGACGGTCTCGTCGCTAGGCACAAGCTCAATCGAGCCAGGCCGAAATCCTTCTTGCTTGGCGACTAACCAAAACTCGTCCAGAAAGAAAGCGACCATTTTAGTAAAGCCAAATCGGTAACCCCAGGTCCTTCCCTGCGTCGATTTGAGTGAAGTGGCATAACGGATTTGCACGAGTGCGACGCCGCCTGGTTTGAGAAGGTTGTAAAACAATCGAAGCAAACGCATTGCATACGCTTTTGACGGCAGCAGTTCAAACACGTAAGTGCAAATTACTGCATCGACTTGGCTAACCGAACTGAGTACGGCCTCTGGCTGATGGATATCAACCACAATCCCCGTTCCGTTTCCTAATCCGTGAGCCTGCATCTGGCGCAAGCATTCATCCACACTGCTTTGGGAAATGTCTACCGCCAAAAATGAATCCGCGATCGCTCCAAGGGCCACTGCATTTGAACCACCACCACAGCCCCATTCAAGAATCTCGCCAAAACGCGATTCTTTGGATGGATTTTGGACATGCAGCGTCGAACTCATTCGCAACAGAAGCGACAGATGTTGCTTGCCGATTGACCTCCAACGATCGTCGTCCTGACTAAAAATGCCGCAACCCCTCCAGTGAGAATTGACACCGAAGTGTTTGGCTGAGCGGTTATGCCAGAACGTATGCGCATCGCTACAAATCTTTCGATCTGATTGTGGAAATCCGATCATGCTCAGGCATCGATCGCAGGCGTTTCTAGCCTTCTTCAATAAGTTTCTTAAGTTCAACTAGCCGTTTTCCCCTCGTAATCGTCTCAAGATCGATTTGCGCGTTAGATGCAGCGAAACATCATTTCCTTCATAGTTTCTTGTTTGCAACAGAAAATTCTTGAAGCACATTGCGGTTAGCGGCATCCAAGTACACTGGTGGTCTAGCCGAGAAGGTCTCGCAGACGGTGATGAAAAGAACGGTCAAGCTTACGCGCATTCGCAAATGACGGGATCGAAACCAAGTAATGACGATCTCGCTTGGACTGCTGGTTCCCATTGCCCGGCTCTCGATGGTATTCGCGGGATGGCGATATTGGCAGTGACGATTTATCGCTTCTGCCAAGTGCTCGAGCCCAAATCGGTGCCATGGATTGCACAAGTCGTTTCGCTATCGAATATTGGATCGAGGGGTGTCGACCTTTTCTTCGTGCTCTCGGGGTTCTTGATCACGGGAATACTTCTCAAGACAAAGAGCAAGCCGAGCTACCTTCGCAATTTCTACGTTCGACGTACGCTGCGTATTTTCCCTTTGTACTTCCTCTCGCTATTGCTTTTCCTGGTCATCATTCCATGGCTGACAGGAACGAGGGAATTTGAACGCCCAAAGGCATTGCAGGGCTACCTTTGGACCTACACCTCAAATTTATGCATGTCGTGGGTCAACGAGTGGTGCTTTGGACCTATGGATCACTTCTGGTCCCTAGCCATCGAAGAGCACTTCTATTTGGTTTGGCCGCTCATCGTTCTGTGGCTATCGCGGAAGGTTCTTGCATGGTTTACGATCGCTGGGATTGTTGCAATTGTTACGGCACGAACCTTAACAGCATTGTTTGACGGAACAGACGTCTCGCTGGACGTATTCACATTGTTTCGAGCTGACTCACTACTGATTGGCGCGTTCTTAGCTCAAGTGATCGATCGCGTAAACTACCGAAAAAGGCTCGTCTGTTTCTCATGGAGTGGTCTTCCTGTGCTCGCAATTTTGATAGCAACAGCGGGGTTACTTGGCCAGCGATGGCTTGAGCTACCCAACACGCTATGCCCACTATTCTGTTTTTGCTTCATGGCCATTGTTTTGCTGAGCCGCCGCGAGTCGACTCTCGCACGCGTGGTCGGCGATGTCACTTTCGCGTACTCGGCAAGTACAGCTACGGAATGTACGTGATCCAACTTCCTCTAGCGAGCCTTTTGCCTTTTACTGTCTTCTGCGGAATAGACTCAAACCTCGCAATGGGAAGCGTTCTGTACGTGATGGGGATGTCGCTTGTGACCTTGGGACTAGCAATGGTTTCCTATCACGCTTTCGAGGTCTATTTCTTGAGAATGAAAGATCGATTCTCCAGCGAGCATTCTCGTTAGCGTCTGAATAGCGAATAGTGAAGGGTAAATTCGCATGCCAACGACGCACGCTTGTGTGCGGACAAAAGCGTGCAGTGTGCCACGGTGACGCGATTTCGCGTAAAGCGAAATTAAACCCTGCCTTGTCGTGAAGAAGGTTCATTTGGCGTGCGTCCAACCTGACAGAAGCGATCGGGAGACATGCACATCTATTTTGTGCGACCGGTAGCGAAGTCCTTTCCAGGAGATTCAGAGATGATTCGAATGTTGCTTTTGTCGGTTCCGTTGTGCCTTGCCTTCGCGAGTCC
>JANRMD010000357.1:0-42817 GCA_033761895.1 Pirellulaceae bacterium
ATAACCATTGGGGGAGTTCCTTCTCGTGATGGTTTGCGTACAACACGATTCATGAGAAAACTCCCCCTTTCTTTGCAATAGCAGTTTTTTGACAGCATTAAAAACACTGCAACATCAAAACTAGCGCCGACGGCTCACTAACTAAACAGGCCGCTAGCGCCGACGGCTCACTAACTAAACAGGCAGCTAGCGCCGACGGCTTACAAAATCAACCAGCCCTTGACGCATTCCGCATACCTGACCTAAAGACCAGCAAGCCATCCTGCGCGTTATTTCTCCGTCGCATAACGCAGAGTTTTCGGTGCAGGTGCGTTGCTGATCTCTTGCATGAGCATTTCGACGGCTTTGTCGAGCTGTCGGTCTTGACCGGCGGGCAACTCTTTCGGTGCTGGCCAAATGACTTCGTCCGGCAAGCAACCATTAAGCTCCATATCCTGGCCATCATTCAGCAAGAACCAACCGCGGAAAGGAACTCGCAGTCGCCCCACATCGTTGATCATCGCCGATCCGGTACTAACCACACCGCCCGCCGTTTGTACACCGACGACCTTGCCCCGGCCGAGCGTTTTGATCGCGTGGCTAAAAATCTCCGCGTTGCTGTAACTGTTCTGATTGCACAGCACGATGATTGGCTTGGACCAGGATGCGAAGACGATTCGGTCGTGCGGGTAGCCTGGCCCACCACCACGCGGCACCGTAATCGCATGCTTGGGTTGCGTCAAAGCGGTCAGCAGCAAGTCGGTAGTGGATCCGCCGCCATTGTCGCGAACGTCAATGACCAGCCCTTCCCGTCCATAACCAACGTTGTAAAGCTGACGTTCGAATTCATAGAAACTGCCCATATCCATGGCGCGGATATGCAGGTAACCCAGCTTTCCGCCGCTGGCTTTGTCAACGGCCTGACGGTTATGTTCAAGCCAATGATCATAGAGCAACGAACGAGCGGTCGCGTAAACAATCGGACGTAGACTGATATCGATTTCTTTCTTTTCTTCCTTATCACCTTCGCCTTTAGTGGTGCGTTCGATGTGCAACAGAATGTCGCGATCCAGCGGACCGTTCAATACCGTTGTCAGATCCATGGCTGGGTCAACCGCCTTGCCATCAATGGACAGGATCACATCGCCAGCCTTCAACTTGCTCTGCTCACGGTCGGCTGGACTATCGGGAATCACGTCGCGCACCAGCAATCCAGGACCGCGATGATCCTCAACAAAACGCACACCCAAATGCGCGGTCTCATCGCGCCAGCCTTCGGTGGCAGGTTCGCGTGGCCCAAATTCAGGAGTGAATCCCAAATGGGAACCATTGAGTTCACCGAGCATCAACTCGACGACGGTCGCCAGCCCTTCGACGGTCTGCAGATCGCCAGCAACTTGCGCATACTTGCGACTGATTTCATCCCAGTTGCGGTTGCCCATACGTGGGTCATACCAGACTTCGCGCATGGTCAGCCACGCTTGATAGAAACCGGCTCGCAACCAGCCTGAACGCGAGGACTCTTGAGCAACGTTGAAACCATAAGATTCCAGTTTGCCACTCGGATCCAACTTGGCAGGTCGCCCATCTTGATTGAAGAGGATCCCACCGGCTGCATCGGTCCACACCGCATTGGAGCCCGTGGTACTGGATAGCAGCTTCGGTTGCAACTCGCTCGGGAATTCGATCGTATACCAGCCGCTCTTGCCGTCCACGTTGGCTGCAAAGGCGAGCTTCTTTCCATCCGGCGAAAACAACAGTCCACGTTCGCTGCTGTTGGAAATGGAGATCCGTCGCAGGCGTTCGTGAATATTCTCCAAGTCGATGGCGATCGGCTTCACTTCTTTCTTTTTGTCATCCCCTGACTCGCCCTTCTTGTCGTCTTTCTTTTCATCCTTTTTGTCTTTGGGTTCATCCTTGGCAGGTGCGGCAGGATCAGCCTTGGCGTCCGGCTTCACTTCGCCCTTAGACTCTTTGGACTCGGTCACCGCTTTGGGCGTATCGGTCTTGCGTTTCTTTTTCATCAGTTCGAGCGCTTCTTCGATCTGCCGCTCGCGCGATGTCTGATCGTTGTCCGCCTCGCGAAGGTATACATAGTAAATGTCAACTTCGTCATCAAATCGACGGCCGGTGAAAGCCAGCATCTTGCCGTCAGGCGAGAACCTGGGACTGTCGTCATTATCGGGGTGACGCGAAACGTTCGTCGGCTTGACATCACCTTCCAGCCTTGCGAGCCAAATTTCACTGTTGAAATCGTTGTCTTGTTTGGCATAAGCCAACCAGCGGCTATCGGGCGAGATATCAAAATCGAGACCGCTAAAGCCTTCCACCAGCGTTCGTTTCGCGCGCGATTCAATGTTCATGGCTACCAAATCACCGCGCCCCTGCTGCATGATCAAGTGCTTGGCGTCAGGCGTAAACCGCAGCCCACTTTCGACATGCATATCATCGGTCAGTTTCTCTACGGTAAACTTCGCGTTCTGCCACCAAAACTTATCCGCGTCCGCGCGCGTCGCTTTCCAGACATCTGTTTGTCCATCCGACACACTCGTGAACCACAGCGACTTGCCATCAGGAGCGAACGTGACGTTGGCCTCATATCCGTCCGTCTTGGTGACCCGCTGCGGCTCCTTCAGTTTGGTATCCATGACCCACACATCGCCGCCAGCGATCAAAGCAATTTCGAGTCCATCGTCTGTGAAGACAACCTCGTCCGCTTTGGCAAACTTGCGACGCAACACATCGTCGGGCATGTCCGCATCGTTCTTCAATGTCAGCTCAATCTTGATGGGCAGCTTGTCTTCATCAGGCCGGAAGCGATAGAGATCGAACAAGTGTCGGAAGACAATCGTTTTGCCGTCGCGAGAAATGGCAGGGAAGACAATTGAATCTTCGTCGAAACCAGCGATCTGTTTTTGAGTCGCTGGTTTTTCAGCGTTCTTGGGGAATCGATAACGCCACAAGTCAAAGCCGTGCACATCGCCTTTAACAAAATAGAATCCCTTGCCATTGGCCATCCACAACGGCCACATGCATTCGACTCCTTCATGCAGCAACTCTTTGAACTCGCCGGAATCCAAATCGTAGTGCCAGACTTGGGCCGAACGTTCACCGGTATAGCCCTTGCGCCACCAACGTTCACCTTCACGGTTGAACAGAACGCGTTTTCCATTAGGTGACAGCTTAGGATTCTTGACCGCTGCGTTGACCAGAACCTTCTCGGCTTTGCGTTCGCTCAAATCGATTTGAATCAAACGTTCCGCGTCGCGATAAAAGTGATCGCGGGCACCGACTGCCAACAGCGATTTGCCATCAGGAAACCAATCGGCCAGCGAGTAACCAGCGGTGTGAAAGGTGACCTGCTTGGGCAACGTCCCGTCGGCTTGCATGACAAAGATCTGCGGCGATCCGGTGCGGGTACTCACAAACGCAATCTGTTTGCCATCGGGTGAAAACAAAGGCTGTGAATCGGCCGCTGGGTGATTGGTCAACCGTGTGAGCCCAGTTCCATCGATGGCCGACAACCAGATCTCGTCATTCCAACTGAACACCAACTGGCCGCCATCGGGAGACAGGGCAGGGTGATTCGCCAGCTTGATGGGGCGTCCAGTAGGCTGGGCGAAAACTTGTGAGCAGATGGTCAATAAAGAGAATATAACGGCCAAGCGAACGCTGTTTTTCATCAACGAATCTCATCAGCTAAAAAGTATGTCTTCGAGGGCGGTCCGATTTTAAATAGTGCTTTGATTACCTCGACTCAATGAGGTAGCGGAAGCCGTCAAGGCTTTCGGGGCCACCTACATAACCTCGAAATGCTTGACGCATTCCGCTACGAGTATCTCCGCAGTAATCTCGAAATGCTTGACGCATTCCGCTACGAGTATAGTTGCCAGGGTACTGCCTAGCAGGCTGCGGATGGGGGCGATTTGCAAAAGAAATACGGATACTAAGTATTGCAATGCATAGCAGCTCTAGGTATAGTTTGTGTGAGCTTGTTTTGGCAAGATCGGCTGTCGGTAAACGAAACCGGCTTAGGGCATCTGAGGTTATGGAAGTTCATCCAGGGAACATTACATGACAACGCTATCGAAAGATCTCATCGCGGCTTCGGCAACACCCATTGTGTTGTCAATTCTGAATCGTGGTGACAGTTATGGTTATGCAATCATCCAACAGGTTCGAGAGCTATCGGATGGAGAGATGCAATGGGCCGATGGCATGCTGTATCCGATACTTCATCGACTCGAGAAGCAGCGTTTGATCGAATCCTATTGGGGCTTGGCTGAGACGGGCCGCAAACGCAAGTACTATCGGATACGCAAAGGTGGCAGTGCCGAGCTTGCGCGGTTGCTGGACAACTGGCGACGAGTTTATGCGATGCTCAACAAGAGCCAAGGAGTACAGCCATGTTCGACTTAGACCGAGAGGTGATGCGTTGGTGCCGCAAGACTTATCGCTGGCCGCAATATCGCAAACGCGAGGTGGTTGAGCTTGAAGATCATTTGCACTGCGCCGTCGCGAAGTGGATTGCGGATGGATTGTCGCCAATGGATGCCTTTCAACGTGCCGTTGCTGAACTGGGTGATATTGAAAGCATCAGGACCGAGTATCGCAAGAACTGGAGTTCAGTTTCAGTGGTGATGCGCCGCTTCGCAGAACGGCCAATTCAGTGTGCGGGGTTTGCGACCGCGTGTGCTTGCTTGGCATGGTTACTGCTCTCACGCGATGCCGAGTCCCTGCAATGGACGCGCAGCATGCTGCTGGCACTCTACACGATACCATCCAAGTTCTTCGGAGCGATCTAGAGCGATATGCTGCCCAACGAAGCTGTGAACTGTGAATCCACAAGTAAGCCTACTAGTGAATCCACTAGTGAATCCACCAAAGCTCGGTTGCTAAATCGGCTGAGCAGTTATTGGAAAATGGAGCTGGCAAACGTTTTGTTTTTGCCGGCAGTGGCTTTAGTAACCGTTTCAGCTTTGGGAGGAAAGATAACTGGGGCCTTGCTGCTGTCCCTGTTCACGACTGCCTGGTTGCTTGTCATCGGCATGATCGCCTTGCTGATGCTGCTTAAGGAACTCGAACGCGACAAAAAGTTCTCCGAGTTTTGGCTACCCAAACTTCGGCTTGCGAAGTTGCCATCGTTGGTACTGGTTGTGGTCTGCATGGTGGTTACGGTCGTCGATGTCATATCGGTTGCTCCGGCGTTTACGGCAGCCCAGTACGGCGCGATGCTGTTTAGCTTGTTGGCGTTGCTGGAATACATCAATTACTACCATTGCCAACTGCAACACTTTGACAACCAAGCGGACTTTCAACGACTAATTTCTGGGCGGGGCTTCAGGCAATCGCACCTTGCGAGAGCCTTGGAGCGGTATGAGCGGTTGAACCAATCACATTTACCTAAGCGAGGTTGAAGATGCGTTACGCCATGTTGGTATTCTTGTCCATTCACTGCACAGTTTGCTTTGCCGAAGACGCTTTACCGCGACGGGCTGTATTGGGATTGCCCTTCACGGCGGTTCCGCAAGGGCGAGCGACGGAGCTGAAGCTGAAACCCGATGAAGGCTTACTTGCCAAGACACCCGCACCTGGGTTGACTGCTGCCCAGGCGGGCGTCGTCGAAGGGGATATTGTCTTGGCCCTCAACGGCAAACCTGTCGGCATGAGCTCAGTGGCTGCGGTGGTGCGCGAGATCCTCTCCGGTCAAGAGCTTGCCATCTCGATTGTGCGAGACGGGAAGTCCATCGAGCTAAAGTCGACGGCAATCGAAAAGCCTCGCGACCCGGGGAATTCCAACTTCGAAGTTGTTTACAGTCATGTCGTCAGCAACGGCCTCCGCATGCGGACGATTATTACCAAGCCTAAGTCGCCAGGTAAGCATCCGGCGCTCATGTTCATCCAAGGTTTCTCGCCCGTCTCTTACGACTACAAACTCGAAGGATCCAAAGGGGATGTAGCGACCATCGACGGCCCACTGTTGTTCGAGTTCGCCAATTCGGGCTTTGTAACTTTGCGAGTCGAAAAGCCGGGTGTCGGGGACAGTGAGGGTGGCCCATTTGCGGACCTGGATTACACCACCGAACTGGATATCTATCGCCAAGCGCTCAAGCAGCTGAAGGGGCTAGACGAAGTCGACGCGAACAATGTCTTTATCTTTGGTCACAGCATGGGCGGGGCTTTTGGACCGATGATCGCATCGGAGGATCCCGTAAAGGGGATTGCCGTTTACGGTGCAGCCGCGCGAACTTGGTACGAGTATCTGCTCGACACGCTGCGCTACCAAGGGCTGGTGGCGGGGGACAGTTTTGAAAATACCGACGAAAAAGTGCGGCTCGGATCGCGACTGCTGGCACTCGTGTTCCTGGAAAACAAGTCGGTGGACGAGATCAAAAAGATGCATCCGGAATTGACCGATATGGCTGACGCACTCTTGCCCGGTGGGCTGTTTAGCGGCAAATCCCTCGAGTTTTGGCGGCAGCTTGGGCAGACCAACTTTCCGGCTTACTGGTCGAAGTGCGACGCGCATGTCTTAGCCGTTCGCGGTGCAAGCGACTTTGTGACCTACGATGTCGACCACAAACTGATTGCTGATGTTGTCAACGCATCGCACCCAGGCCGCGGCAAAAGCCTGACCCTGCCGGACTCTGATCATCTGTTCCACAACTTTTCGACCGAGCAGAAAAGCATGCAGAATTTTCAGCGTGGGGAGTTCAATATCGCCTTTGCCAAACTGCTAAAGGGGTGGATCGAAGAAGTCAGCGGTTCGAAGTAACGCTCCGAAAACCGGATGTCCCGTCGCCGGAAATTCTAGCTGAGTTCCAACGTCCACGGTTTGGTTTTCGCGCAGGACCGCAGTATTTGCCACACGGGCCTCGCGACACTGGGCTCGCAACATGGCTGGCTCGAGAACGCCCAGCGGTGTTGCTTGCGGGGGTTCAGTCACCGCCGTAAACTGACTCGATTGGATGAGCATCGAGTTCGACGTGCGGGGACTTAAGATAGTGGCTGTTCGTAGAAAAGCATTTACGCTGGTTGAATTGCTTGTCGTGATTGCGATCATCGTTATTTTGCTCGCGTTGCTGTTGAGTGCGGTGCAAGCGGCGCGAGAATCTGCAAGACGGATTCAATGCAGCAACAATATGAAGCAGATCGGATTAGCGCTGCAGAATTACCATAGTACCTTTAATATTTTTCCGCCAGCGGGAATCAATTATGGGTGGTGCCAAAGGCCTAATCCTGCCACCGGTCTGAATAGCGAGCGGGTCTTTAACCTTAATGGACTGTCGATGGTGCTGCGGTTTATGGAAGCGACATCGCTCAGCAACAGTTACAACTGGTCGGCAAGCGCCAGTAATGTGCTGGTAGGTAACAACTCATGTTGTTCCCCAACTAATGCCACTGAGCCGTTGGCGGGAAATGCAATTACTTCGGGTAACCACAGACTGCTCTCGAGAATACAGCCGACGCTGATCTGCCCGAGTGAACCTGGGGATTTGCTGTTGCCTGCGGTTGGTATTTTCAGCATTGGGGGCACGACGCCCGGAGCTGAGCGTGGCGCGATGACCAACTACGATTTTTCAGTCTCTGCGTCGATCCGCTGTAGGCATTGGAGTACGGTGCCGACAATTAGCCGACGCATGTTCGGAGAAAATAGTCGCACGCGGTTCGCGGACCTGACCGATGGTTCGAGCAATACGATCGCGGTTAGCGAAACGACCTTGGACGTCGTTAATGGGAGCGGTCCTGCTTGGGGCTATCGTGGCTGGGCCATGATCGGAATCGACATGGGATCTGGGGACGGTATCAACAATTGGGAACACCCTTCAAAACTAGTACCGGCAAAATACGGGCGGCTTGGAAGTTGGGGCCGGGCAGGCAGCCTCCACCCAGGCGGCTGTAACGCGGCCTTTGCCGACGGTTCGACCCGCTTTTTCAGCGAAACAACTGACAAGATCCTCACACGCAATATCGTTACAATTGCCGATGGCGCTACGATCGCTATAGAGTAACTGCAGCCGTGATGTTGATTATTGGGTAGCCGAAGCCGTAAGCCGTCAAGGCTTTCGGGGGCCCCGGTAGCCGCCGCTGCCAAGCGGTGGTTAGTCACCCCGCATGGTGTCCACCGTCGGGCGACGGTGGCTACTGGAAATGCTTGACGGATTCCGCTACCAGATCCCCGAAATGCTGGACGCATTCCGCGACGCGAGTCTAGCTTCACCCGATAACAGCGGTCCTTTCGAATAAACCGGCTTTAGTTGCAAGAGCTGCGGACTGCGAATAGGATTGAGCCCAATGGGCAGTGGCAAACTCATCCTGGAGTTCGAGAATGTGTTACCGTCAAGCGATCTTTCTCTCGACGCTTCTATTCCTATTGTCACAACTTCCGCGTTTGCAAGCGTTTGATGAGTTTAGCGATATCAAGACGATTTCGCGTCTACCGGAAACGCAAGGTGAGATAGAGCGCCTATTTGCGAGAACAGGCTCCGATGCTTGTGAGATTCTGCCCAAAGGCGAACCGGTAGAGATTACGGGTTTCGTGTCTTCCTTAACCTCTCGTGACCGGCTGAGTTCCAAGGAACGTTCGTTACCCTCAGGTCGTAGAAGCCTGTTCTCAGTTGGGTTGCAGTTTGAAAGCTCAGATCGAGCCGCGTTGCCCGCTCTCAGCGGAGCGCAAATCGCCAAGTACATTGATGAGAAATTCGTCGCTGTTCAGTGCCGCGTCCGGAAGGATTACTTGGATCGCAAACTGTATTATCATCACCGCCCATTAGCCCTCACTACCCACTACACCGGTTCGAAGATAACGGACGCGTTTGAGCCTGTCGTGACCCAGTCCGTGAGGGATTTCCATGGCATTGGGCTGTATGTCAAAGATTCAGGAGTACTCAAAGCGGAGAAGCTTCGCACGATGGTCATGATTTTCAAGAATCGGATGCTGCGCGGCGGTAGCACGAAACCCATTGAGCAGTTTGAGTTTGCATTTGTTCGCGGACGCGATGGCAAGACACCGGACGCTCTACAGCAACATGTGTTCGTAACGAGCAACAGTCGCACGCAGCTCAACTATTTGCGGCCTTACGCTTTTCCTAGATCACAAAACAGTGTTGGTATTTTGGGCCGCATCGCCATCACCAAATTTGACGAAACGACTGGCCTCTACCCGGTAGTTTGTGCGACTCGCAGTTTCAAACTGAACGCGAGTAAGTCCATCCCTATTGAGACTGTGAATGCTTACTGTGCGCAGCAAAAACTAACGGGAGGCTTGGCCAACAATTTGGATACCGTTCTCGATGCGATCATCGATGGAAAGCTAGTAATGCCCGCTCCCAAGCTGGAGGAATAGCCGAAGGCAATAACGCTCATAGTGCCTTTTCCGATTCTGAGGCTGCCGCGACCAAGTTGAACATTAACACTTATGTGGTTTAACACATTCTCAATGTGGGCTTTACTCGAATGTCGTAGGCCTATTGAGTTTGAATGGGCGCAGCTTCGCCTCAATTTTGCTTGCAAGAGTGTTCGTGCGAGGAAATGCTGAAAGCGGCCGATCGCAATTTCTTCATTTATTCCTGTTCCCTTTTGATGAAAATCAAAAAGAACTGTCGTGGTAAATGCACTTAACGTTAAAATTGGAACTATTCGCAAGCGCAAGCTTTCGTATCCAGCAAGCTTTAACAACTGGTCTGTTGACAGTATTTGGCGAGACGATCAGACTCGAGACCGGTGCTTGAAAGAGAGTACCGAAAGTTTGGCGACCACCCCGAATTCGCGAATTCCACGGATCCTTTAGAATGCAAAAATCAACTCCTGAAAACCAGCACACAAAGCACGTTGATGACGCCGCCTTGAATCTTGTTTCGATTCTGTTTCGAAACAAGGGACTGCTAGTGATCTCCGGATTTGTTGGACTAGGATTGGGTGCCGCTTACTTCTTCCTACTGCCACCCAAGTATGAGTCGCGCGCTGAACTATTACTAATGCGAAACGACTCAGGCTCAATTGCCTCGGGAAACACAGGTAGCGAGAGCACTGTTTCAGATGATCTTCTGGCGACTCATCTCAAGCTGATTCAAAGCAATCGGATTGTGACCAAAGCGCTCGAAGAAGGCGGTGAGTTGCTACTGCCAGCTCGCGTTGATGAATTTGGAGACGAGGTCGATGGTGACAGCTCGGTATTGTTGCCCCAGTTACCGGAACTCAATCCAGCCAATCCATCTGCAACAGTAACGGAGCCCGCTACAACTCCTGCACCTACAACTCCTGCAGCAGTAACCACTCCTGCAGAAGCAGCACCAGCAGCGACTGCGTCTGCAGCAACTACTGACGCTGCCGCTCCTGAAACGACGGTTGTTGCCGACTCCGCGACAGACGCAGCCGCGGCGGCCACCACCGAGGCAGCCTTGACAGGCGCAGAAACACCTAGTGCTGACATGCCTAGTGCTGAAGGGGACGCGCTTGCTCAGACAACAGAGACGCTGGAAGAGTCGATGCCGGTCTACCCACCGGGCTCGTTGATGAACCTACCTTCGCTTTCCCCTGAAGCGATTGGGGATCAGTCACCTGTGAAGTATGTGATCAACAATCTGTACGTTACCAGTGGTGGCGGAGCAAAGGCGCGGGGTGCGAACGTATTGAATCTCGCTTTCCGTCACAGTTCACCCGAAGATTCCAAGAAGATCGTTGAAGCATTGCTCGTACAGTATCAGAAGTTTGTCCGAGAGAAATTCCAGGATAGCAACAGCGAAGCAGCGAAACTGATCGGCAATGCGCGTGGCGAACTGGAAAAGGAAATTGCCGATCTCTACAAGAACTATCAAGTCTTCCGTGAGAATTCGCCTTTGCTTACCGGCGGCGAAGGTGGAACCGATATCTACACCGCTCGTTATGAAACGCTGGCCGCCGAGCTTTCTAACTTGGCCGTCAAGATGGATGACACCAAGTCGCGGCTTGAGTTAGTCAATACTGGCACCGAGATGGCCGAAAAGAATGGCTCTACGAATCTAGAGAAACTGGCTTTGATTGATGAAGCCAACGTACAACGTCTGGGAGTGCTCGTGGCTGTTGAACACGGCCAAGCGGACACTGCCATTTTCCAAGCGATGCAACCTGAACGAGCCGCTGGTGCGCAAGTTGAGTACACCTCGCTGTTGAGCATGAAAGGCAAGTTGAAGCAACTGACAGATGACTACGGTGCCCAGCATCCAGAAGTCCGAGCTCTCAAGCAACAGATTGCTGAAATGACTGACTTCATCGGCAAGCGTGCCAAGAACCTCGAAATTACAGACAACGCAGTTGAGTTGACGACAGACGATATCATGAAAGCGTACGTGCACATGCTGCAAAATGACCTTGCTTCGCTGGGTCGACGCTATGCCGATGTTGAAAAGCAAATGAAGGCGGCTGAAATTGAAGCGAAAGAGTTGGTCGCATTGCAACTGACGGACGAAACGATGACACGCGAGATATCTCGGCGTGAAGAGCTGTATGCGTCGACGATCGATCGTTTGCGTGAGATCAACATGGCTAAAGACTCGACCGCGCTGGTCCATGAGATCATCGCCGAGCCCAATCTTGGTGAAAAGGTCGAGCCAACCTTGTTGCTCGCCGTCGCAATTGCACTGCTATCCTCGTTCACGCTGGGTGGCGTTGGCGTTCTGGTGGCTGAGATGCGAGACAAGAGCATTCGCAATTCTGAGGAATTGGAAGCCGTTTTGGGCACCCGCATCCTCGGTAACATTTCGAACTTCGCCAACGACTCCGAAGTTACCAGCAACGCACGTAAACTCCGTCGAACCTTGCCGAATGTTTCGCCCTACATCGTAGCTTGGCATATGCCCAAGTCGAAACACAGCGAAGCCTTCATGTCCGTGCGAACTCAGTTAGCATTCGCACTGGGTGGCGACCGTAAGATATTTGCCATAACTAGCGCAAGCAAAGGTGCTGGCAAGTCAACGCTAGTTTCCAACATCGCGGTATCGATGGCAACCAATCGTCAGAGCGTTCTGTTGGTAGACTGCGACATGCGACTGCCAACGATTCACACCAATTTCGGTATCGAGAATAAGCATGGACTGGTTGACGTTTTGTTGGGCGAGAAAGAACTCCCTGACGTAATGGTGCCTGGCCCAGTTCCAGGGCTTACGCTTCTACCGACGGGTGGATTGCCACAAAATCCAGCTGAACTGCTTGCGAGCCCGATGTTCAAGCAGTTCTTGGAGAGTGTACGCGAGAAGTTCTCCTATGTGATTCTCGATTGCCCACCGGTACTTCCGGTAACAGATCCTTCGATCATTGCTCCGCTTACCGACGGCTTACTTGTTGTCTCCGTCATTAACTCTCAGTCTCGCCCGCAAACTGAGCGCACCAAGAAAATCCTGGAGGGTGTCGGAGCTAAACTGCTGGGTGTTGTGGTCAATCTTGCCGACGATTCAGCTAGCAAGTACGGCTACGATTCCTATGGCTATGAAGGCTACGACGAGTATCGTTCCGCTGAAACCAATTACCGATCGCCTGCGGAAGTTGGTGTTTAGTTTAATAGCTTGTGTTGAAAACGAACCTTATCTAATCGCACGCCGCTGGTTTCATCGCCGGCGGCAACTGTCTGCCCCAGACTACAAATCAACATCATGAGTAATGCACAATCTTCAAACGTACAGATAGTTGAGCAGCGTCTCGGCGAAACGACTGACCAAAAGCTCTGGCGCCTATTCCGAGTTGCTTTGCTTTTCATTATCCATTCAGCAGCATTTTCGGCAGTTCTGTACCTAGCGTTTTTCTTGCGTTTTGACTTCGACATTCCGCCTCGAATGCTCGAACGCTTCAAAGAGTCGCTTCCAACCTTGGTTGGCATCAAGCTGTTAGTCTTCTATTTTTTGGGTAGCTTTTTTGGTTGGTGGCGCTTCATCACCTTCTCCGACCTAGTTGCGATCGCGAGGGCCGCGCTTGTCTCCGCCTTGATCCTAGTTGCAATTGAGTATTTCACGGATCGCAGCTTCGGCGTACCGCGCTCGATCATCGCTATTGATTTTGTCCTCACAGTGTGTGCTATCGGCGGCCTGCGTTCTTGTGTTCGGTTCTCACGAGAGCACTTTATGGCTCCGCTGAAACGAGATTCAACCAAGCGAGCCTTGCTGGTCGGGGCCAACGGGAATAGCACTACCTGGATGCGGCACTTTGAAAACGATCGGACATTGCAATTCCGGATCGTGGGTTTCATCGATTCTGACGCGGGTAAACGAGGCCTGCAAATCGGCGGCGTCAAAGTTCTAGGCTCCATCAATGACATTCAAGAAATCGCCAAAGATGCAAAGGCTAGATATGTCCTCGTCCCGGAAGGCTCCCTCACGCCTGACCTGCTGCGGTTTCTGATGACCGAATGCCAGATTGCGGACTTGACTGTGAAAGTCATTCCGCAGTTGAGCGATGTGATGGAGGGCGCCCAGTTACGGAAAATGCGGGACATTGACATCAACGACTTGCTTCGTCGACCACCCGTTGAACTCGATACTGCAGCGATCGACAGTCTTGTTAGCGGTAAGAAAGTGCTGGTCACTGGCGCTGGAGGCAGCATCGGTTCTGAGATTTGTCGGCAAGTGATGAAGTTTGCGCCGGAAAGCCTTATCCTGGTCGAACAAGCGGAGAATAACCTCTTCCAGATCGAAAGAGAACTTTTATCCAATGGACCGCTTTGCAATATCGAGCCATGCGTGGCGGATATCCTCGATGTCCAACGGATGAACGCAATCTTTCGCGATCATCGGCCACATGTTGTCTTCCACGCAGCCGCTCACAAGCATGTCCCCATGATGGAATGCAATGTAGGCGAAGCTATCAAGAACAACATATTCGGCACGCAAGTCGTCGCCGATCTGTCTTCCAAGTATTGCGTGTCTCGCTTTGTCTTTATTTCAACCGACAAGGCTGTCAATCCAACGAGCGTTATGGGAGCCACCAAGCATCTGGCAGAACGCTATGTCCTAAGTCGCGATGACAATCAACCTACTAAGTTTGTGGTAGTTAGATTCGGCAACGTACTCGGCTCCAATGGAAGCGTGGTTCCCATCTTCCAAGAGCAAATTCGCAAAGGTGGTCCTGTTACCATCACCGACAAACGCATGAACCGCTTTTTCATGTCGATCCCAGAAGCCTCCCAATTGGTACTGCAAGCGGCCGCCTTTAGCCAGGGTGGCGAAATCTATGTGCTCGACATGGGCGAGCCGGTAATGATCATCGATTTGGTTCATGACTTGGTGCGGCTAATGGGCTTGCCACAAGATTCGATCGAAATCAAGGTTACTGGCCTGCGTCCCGGTGAGAAACTTTACGAAGAACTTTACTTCGATGAAGAGACGGCCGTGGAAACACATCACAAAAAGATCTTTGCGGCCAATCCGCGCGCCTTTGATGCTCTCGATGTAGCCAACACTATCGCAGGACTGAAGCAAGCGATTCAATCTGAGAAACCCAAGCTAGATCTCCTCCAGTTGATGCATGAAGCTATTCCTGAATTGCAACATCACTTGCTTGCCAACCAAAACCCTTTACCCGTTGGTGATCTGCGGCCTTAGCCAGAGCGAACAATCGTCGATTGCGGTGTGTTAGAAATTACGAATGTCCATTCATCAAAATACTGTTGGTAGCAAGCCCGTTGGAAGTAAGCACTGTGTGGTCTGTGGAAGCGAAGCCATTCCTTACATGCAGCATCCTGGTGTTGGGAGTTTTTTGAAATGCCGCTGTGGCCTGATCTTCCAGGACCCAGCGGAGTTTCTTTCGGAAGAGTCCACATTGACGTTGGCGCAATCCGACAACGCAGAGGATCTGCAAGCAAATTCTGAGGCCTTCCAACGTACGTTTTCCGAAAGCATCGATACGTCGGACGAATCTGGCAACATGTATGCTGATCATGGCATTCAGCATCAGAAAATGGTTGATGGTATTTGCAGCGAACTCGTTGCGACCCTGACCGATCACGCCCAGTTTGACTTCAATCGACCATTTTCTGTCTTGGACGTTGGCTGCGCTACCGGCTTTTTGCTCGACGCTCTTCGCAAGCGTTTCCCCACCGCTCGAGTAGCTGGAGTAGAGCCTTCGCCGGTATCGGGCAACAAAGCCAAAAAGCTGTACGGATTGGATATCCACGTCGGTACGATGAACACCTTCCCCAAGCCATCGTCTCCCTTTGATTTGGTAACGATCCTCGGCAACTTGCAACTTCATGAAAATCCTTTTCGCACATTGTCACAAGCGGCGGAGAATCTCGTCCAGGGTGGTGTACTGGTGTGCCAGTTCAAGAATCCATACTGCACCGCGCGTGTGCTCAGTCGAACCATGACCAAGACCCCTTGGGTCAAGGACTCCAAAATCACGCGACTGATGCTTGAGCGTGGTTTTGCCTGCATGCGTCACTCAGGCAGCAAGCAAGCGCTCAAATCCGCGATTGAAACAACGGGGCTACAGGTCATTCACACTCGAACACTCCCGCCGAGGATGGCCGTTTATTCAGATATGGCCCAAGCTCATGCGAGCGGCATCAAGGGTCGGATCTGGAAGTTTCTTAATCACGTGGATCGAATACTAGACCAGCAGGCCTGGATAGAATTCGTCTGCCGCAAACAGGCTGTAGGTTGACGTTAACAACGACCGCCACGAGTTCTTCACCGACACTGGTCGCTTCGGTCCCATGGGTCGCAGACAGCAAGCTGAAATACAGAGATAACACAGCCGATGAACAACATTGAATCCGAGATGGTGATAACGAACCCTTACCGCCGCAACGAGTCCATTCGGGCTTGGGGGTTCGCCTGTTTGCGCACTGCCTGCGCTCTGGTCCCAGGAGCCCCTGCACGTCGGAGTCTGGCTGAGTTTGTACTGAAGTTCAAACAGAACGTACCTCGCGAAATGATGATCAGCCCCGGTGACACCGTGGTGCAGATTGGCACGCCGCAAACTGAGACGGTTCGGCGGATTGCCAAGGCCATTGGCAAGAACGGGCGCGCAGTAGTAGTTGAGGCCGATGAAACCAATGTCAAACGCTTACGAGGTTGGCTTGAATCAAACGCTATTAAGAATGTTAGATTGATCCACCAAGCAGCCGCAGATCGCAAGGGAGTCCTGACTTTCCTGGTTTCCAAGAAGTGGAGCGGCAATCATCGCTTGGCGGATGACACCATCGTAAACGACAACGACCAACTAGAAATCGATGCCACCGGATCAGAGTACTTGCGCAAAGAAGTCCCAGCAGACACCGTAGATGGCATCTGCGCCGCCAACGATATCGATCACATCGACTACATCGAGATCGCAATCAACGGGGCAGAGTTAGCGGTACTTAGAACTATGCCGGAGATCCTCAAGAAAACCAAGCGACTGTTCGTCAAGGGCCATTCGCGCGAGCGAGAATCGGGCTTGCCGATTTGCCACGCAATCAAAGCGTTGCTGGATGATCAAGGTTTCAAGACGCGCATTACCCGTCCGTCGCGAGCCGGAACGGCGGAATGGGGCAAACGTGAAGGCGATGTTTATGCATGGCGTGTTTAGCCGTTTAACCTCAACTAGTTATCCATAAGATTCTGTCCTTACCGTGCTTTTCAATTCGCTTGTCTTTGTAGTCTTCTTTCTATGCTTCTTCTCCGCTTGGCCATTTGTGAGCCAAGTGAAGTGGCTGCGGTGTTGGGTGATATTTGGTGCATCCTTGGTCTTTTATGGCTGGTGGAGCGTCTGGTTTGTCTTGCTTCTCCTTGGTACAGGAATGTTTGACTTCCTGGCCGCTCTCGCAATTCAGCGCTGGCCCAAGTATTCACGCTTCATGCTGTGCGGCTCGCTGATGACAAATCTCGGCGTACTCGCAACCTTCAAGTACCTCGATTTTTTCATTGCCAATCTTAACTCTGGCATTTCGTTTCTGGGATTTACGGGCTCGATCCCTTACGCGCACCTGATTCTGCCCGTTGGCATCAGCTTTTACACCTTTCAATCGATGAGCTACACGATTGACGTCTATCGCGGGCACCTCAAGCCAGCCACCAATCTCGGCGAGTATTTGGCATTTGTGTCCATGTTTCCACAGTTGGTCGCGGGTCCCATCGTAAGAGCTGTCGATATGCTGCCCGCACTTGCGGCGGCCCCCAAAATGTCACCCGAAGGTCGCTGGAGCGGATTCCAGTGGATGGTGCACGGCTACTTCAAGAAGATGGTGATAGCTGACAACCTTGCCCCAATCGTGGATGGTGCCTTTGCATCCAACGCGGCCCATTCTTCGGCTTATTGGTGGTGCATCGTGATCATGTTTGCGTTCCAGATTTACTGCGACTTCTCGGGCTATAGCGATATTGCTCGCGGTTTGGGTGAGTGGATGGGCTACCGTTTCCCAGTCAACTTCAATCATCCTTATACCGCAGTCGGATTCCGTGATTTTTGGTCTCGCTGGCACATGTCACTGTCGACGTGGTTCCGAGACTACGTCTATTTCCCGTTGGGAGGAAACCGTCGCGGTGTTTTTCGAACCCATGTGAATCTGTGGATCACCATGCTCATCAGTGGCTTTTGGCATGGCGCTTCGTGGACATTTATCTTGTGGGGTGCCGTGCATGCCGCATTGTTAAGTGTGGAACAATCAACCAACTGGGCCGAACGCTTGCGCAAGGTGGGCTGGTTCGGCCGCGTCGCCGGAGCGGTGCTTACTTTTGTGATCGTCTGCTTTACCTGGGTTTTGTTCCGCGCCGAAACACTGCCGCAGGCAATCACCATTCTCTATGCGATGTGCACGCCCTCGCTGAATGAAGGGATCGATCTGATTAGCCAGTTTGGAGCGCTTCCGATCGCACTCGTTGTATTGATTATGCTGCGTGAAGCCTACTTCTTGACCGGCGCCAATCTACAGCTGGCGAAGCTTTCTGACAAATTCAACTATGCTAGAGCTCTCTCACTAGCAGCGGCTATTGTGATCACAGTTTTCCTTCGCGGTCCTGGACAGAGCTTTGTCTATTTCCAATTCTGACAATCCCGAACACCTGAATTTGCCAGTGCGCAGTCATCACGATCGCAGGATAATATTCTGCGTGAGTGTTGCCCTGGTCTTCATCGCGTTGGTGGTATTGGTCAGGCCCGTCAAGCAGCAGGGCATAAGAGAATCGCTGTTTTGGTACCTCAAGATGTACCCCGCGTCCAAATGCGATGTCGTAGTTGCCGGTGACTCACGCGTTCTACAAGGCATTGACCCCGCAAGCATGAAGAAGGCTTGGGGTGACTCCTTGCAAGTGATCAATGTGGGCTTTCGATCCGCCGCATTGGAACGGCAGTACCTGGACTTTGCTCGAGATCTCTTGAAGAACGATTCCAAGAAAGTGCTGCTGCTGGGAATCACCGCCAATGCCTTCACGCCACAGTCATTGACCGACAACGGTTACCTCGAGCAGAAGAAAATGGGCTCCAAGCGCCCCTACGCGATCCCTGCCTGGTGCGTCCTGCTAGAGAGAAAGTTTCAGCCGTTTTCGATTCGCGAGCTAGTCGGCCTCATTCGGGGACGAACTAAGTCAGGAAACTACGAGACGTTTCATGAAAGCGGCTGGTTGGAAGCCGACTTGGTTCCAAGGAATCCCGAGGGGGCTTTTGCGCTTTATCGCAGACGTTTCGATGGCAACCAAGCTTCGCAAGCCACAATAGATGCTTTGATTGCGCAGGTTAAGGAACTGGTTGGCGAGGGAATCGCAATCGTGGGTTTTGAGCCGCCGGTACCCGATGAAATGCAATCCATTGAGGACACGCACAGTGGTTTCGACCGAGGGGCATTCAAGGAAATGTTCTGCAGGGCTGGAGGAATTTGGTTGGAGATCGACCGTTCACGTTACTTGACCGTCGATGGCAGCCATCTCGCGCCTGAATCAGCGCAATTGCTTTCGCAAGATCTAGCGGCTGATGTTCGGCAAGCACTGGGGTGGCAAGCACAGGGTTTGCAAGCACAGGGTTTGCAAGCACCGGGTTGGAAGGAAGAGTTGCCATGAGTTCCACCAACACGTTAAGCCAACGCGAAACAGTTGCCAATTTCCTCGTCATTGGAGCGATGAAGTGCGCAACGACAACGCTGTACCAAGATCTGAGCCTCAACCCGAAGATCTTTCTAGCCGTCAAAGAACTCGGCTTGCTCAAGAGTTCGACTGTGCTTAGCGATGCGGGTCGAAGAGCCTACGCGGGGCATTTCTCAGCCGCTAAACTTGGCCAAGTGTGCGGCGACATTTCGACTGAGTATAGCAAATCCCCTGATTATCCAGACGTTGCCACTCACGCTCGGCAAGTACTTGGGGAAAACGCCAAGATCATCTACATGGTGCGCGAACCGGTAGCGCGACTATTAAGCCACCACCAGCATATGATGAACGCTCGTGGCGAGGAACAAATGGGTGAAGACATCAATACCGAGATCGACCGTAGAGCTGAGCTGATCAACTACAGCCGCTATGCGATGCAACTGGCACCATGGATGGAGAATTTCGGACGAAACAACATTCACGTGATTGTGTTCGAACAGTATGTCCGTAACCGAGCGCAAATCGCTGAAGAGGTCTTTGATTTTCTGCGGGTTCCGCGAGTTGATTTGCAGCTGGATGCTGAAGGTGCCAATCGCGGCGAATCGCGGCGAGTTGCCAATAAACTGTGGGCGGCAATCATAACGTCACGGTTCTACAGATCGGGCCTGCGCGGGATGCTGCCGGTTTCGGTTCGACAGATTTTCGCCAAGACACTTTTGAAACCTGCGGCACAACGCCGTATTCCACCCACGCGCGCGACGCTCGCCAGAATCATCGACCAACTGGCGCCAGAAGCCCTGCAACTGGAAAAGATGCTCCAAGCCCCCGCTCCTTTTTGGGATTGGGACGTAATTCGAAACAAGTACCTTTCCGATGTCCCCGCGAAGTGAGCATTCGCGACAATAGGTATTAGCAACTACCGAGAACATAAAGCGCCAGAGCTGAAACGCTCAAATCGTAACGTTAGCCCAGAGCTTAACCCCATGTCCAAGACTGAAGAAACTCAAGAGCTAACCCGCAATGTGTCGGATCGTCTACTCGCGACGGGAGAATTCCCCATGCGGCGTCGGCGATACAGGCGACTGATTAGCGTCTCGCACCAAGTGACGTTTTGGCTGGGTAAACGATTTCGCAAAGCTGTTCCGCTGATGTTTGTATTGGGATATCCCAAAAGTGGAACTTCATGGGTGTGTCAACTGCTGGCGGATTATTTTCGCCTCCCGTTCCCACAACACTCGATCTTGCCTATCGGTTTCCCTGCAGTAGTCCATGGACACGAGTTGCCTTCGAACAAGTTCCCAATCGGCGTGTACGTCGTTCGAGATGGCCGCGATGTGATGGTCTCCTCTTACTTCCATATGCGAGGCGATTTACTGGCGGGCGGGAAATTCAATCGTTACTCAGAAGTATTTCGAAAGTTCGATTTGAATGCGCCTGCAGAGCAAAACCTGCCTCGATTCATCGAAAGTCAGGCTTCGGTGCCACTGTGCCGCGACGGGAATTGGGGAAAACATGTCTCAGCTTACTTCCAGCTTCAGGAGCCAGGCCTAAAGCTGTTGCGTTATGAAGATCTTCGATCCGAGCCAGTAGCTGCATTCTCAGCCCTGATTGAAACCATGACGGGTAATCCGGTCGATGAGCAGCAAGTTGAAGAGTCGATAGGTCGGTTCTCATTCGAGCGCCTTGCGGGCCGTAAGCCCAATAGCGAGAACGCGAATTCGTACCTTCGCAAAGGTGTCATCGGCGACTGGCGGAATCACTTTAGCCTTGAGTCCGCTCAAGTGTTCGATAAGTATTTCGGTGACGCGTTGATTCACTGTGGTTATGAATCGGATCACAACTGGGTCGAAAGTTGCTCGGGATGATCTGCTATGCATGAAAGCAACGATTCGACAAACAATAAACCAGCCCGTGGTCGCGGCGGCCGAACGTGGACTCGCGTCGCGTCGAATTACTTGCGTTTGCTGACAACCTTTATCATCGGATTGGTTGTTGTTCGCCTTCAATTGCGTTTGGGAGAAGACGCATTTGCGTTCATCACGCTGATGTTATCGAACATCGGCATCGCCTTGCTGCTCAAAGAAGTCGTGCGAGCGGGCGTCATCCCCGCGCTGGGTGCGGCCTACCATGACGATGCGCACGACAACTTTCGCAGCGTGTTTAATTCAGCGCTCGTGGTGAGTTTCGTTGTCGGAATCGCAACCGCCGTGCTCTTTTTGAGCTCGATGGCTTTCATTCCGTTCTTGAGCATCCCGGAAGAACTGCACGGGGCAGCGCGATACTTCATCGCCGTTAGTGCTGTGGGTGCCTTCACGACGATCGTTCTGTCTCCTGTGTTTCATCTCTACGTCGTTGCTGAACGCATGATCGCATACAACGTTTGGTTGATGTTGGATCGCGCGGGCGATTTACTAGCAGTCATTATCACGATCTGCATCGCCTGGAATGGCAGCGCCTCCCAGCCGATTGTTTGTTACGTCACACTAGCCACGGCCAGTGAAGTCATCTTAGGTGTCGTATCGGCTTACTTTGCACTCCGGGCTACGCCCCGCGCGCAGATTGCACTGCGAACCTCCAGTCGCAAATCGATCACGGAGTTCACGCGTTCTGCCGCTTGGATTGTCGTTACAACGGTTGCCATGAACCTCTATACCCGCGTCGATACGCTACTGATGAATCTCTACTTTGGACTGCCCGGGACGTTGGTGTTTGGATTGGCTACCCAGGCGACCTACTACATTCGCCAGCTCGTGATGGGCGTGGTTTCAGGAGTTGACGCTGTTTCGGCTCGCGTGGCCAAGCGTGAAAGCCACGCCAATATGTTGCAATTGATTCGCAACTCGACCAGCCTCCAAGCCATCGTGATCTTTCCGATGATGTTTTCATTGATGATTTTCGCCGAAGACCTTGTCGCACTTTGGGTGGGTAGTCGCCTTGACGACCCGGACAAAACGATACCTACGATAGCCACCATGATCCGTGTGTTAACCGTTGGGGTAGCTTCGAGGAGTCTCTCTGAGGGTTGGATGTCCATTCTGAATGGTGCGGGTAAGGTGGATCGCTACGCAAGGTTCATCATCGTTGGGGGTGTTCTAAACGCGTCGGTCGCCTTGGGTGTGTTATTGATGTTCGATACCGACACCTTGTTTTATGCTCCAGCCTGGATTTGTTCGATTGTTTTGTTCGCTGTCCATCTAGTTGTCATACCTGTGGTTGTTGCGCGGGAATACAAAGAGTCGGTTTGGTCGATTGTCTCACCACTTGTGTTACCGTTTATCGCTTCGCTTGTTTGCTGTGTAGCCGCAGCAGGCGTATCCAGACTTGTCCAATCCGGTTTACCGCAAATCGTACTGTATGCGGGGACTCTGATATTGATTTATGGGATTTCTGTCTATGCTTTGGTAATGTCCCGCCAGGAGCGTTCCAAGATCCACAACGTGCTGACGCATGCCTTGAGATTGCGTTAGTGTTTATTCCCTAGCTTTCGTAGCCGTTTTCCTGCAAATATGCCGAATCGCACTCTTGAAAAGATCGAAAATCCACCTGAATTTCAGGTCCAAGATCTGGCGCTTCCACCTGGCGACTGGAGGCGCAGTGTTCGCGGTTTGGTTCGACGTTCGGTGTTGGATCTTTTGTCCACCTACAGTTGGTTGCGTGGAGAGTTTGCACGCCGCACCATCCCAGTGGTTCAAGTAATCAACTTGCATGGTGTTCCAGAATCGAAGTCGTCTGACTTTGGCGCGTTGTTGGAACAACTTAGAAAACGCTACGAGTTTATCCCGTACTCGGCGGCTGTGGAGAAGATTCGCACTGGGAGCATCGACCGCAACTATGCGACTGTAACTTTTGATGACGGTTTGAAGAATCATAAAGACGCGGCCAAAGTGATGCGTGAGCATCAAATCCAGGGCTGCTTCTTTGTTACACCAGCCGTGATGGACTTGGAGCAAAGTCGGATACCAGATTACTGCAAGAATGTGTTACGTATCCAGCCAACCGAGTTCATGGACTGGGGCGATCTCACCCAGTTGCTTGACTGGGGTCATGAAGTCGGCAGCCACACCGTCACGCATCCCAACATGTCCAAGATTTCGCTTGACCAAGTTCGCTATGAACTCGAAACCAGTCGCGACATCATTACGGCCAAGCTGGGACAAGCCAAGCATTTTGCATGGCCCTTGGGGAAGTTTTCACATTTTTCAGTTGCTGCGGCGCGAGCGGTTCAAGACGCTGGCTACGAAAGCTGCGCTTCTGCTGAGCGTGGTTCACATGCCGCCCACAAAGATCAGCAGCAAGTCAATTTCTGTTTGCGCAGGGATTTGATTGAAGTCCAGTGGCCAACGCGTCATAGCGAGTATTTTCTAATGAAAAGTCGTCGCGTGCCGCTGAAGCCCACCCAAACATGGCCCGCGGAGTGGCTTCCGTTGTTGAATCCCAATTAATCGGTTGATGCGAATCTTAAATGCATAACACAACTCCCATAGGTTTCTATACTCGCGCCGCGGTTATCGCACTTGCGCTCATCACGAGCGCAATAGGCATTTATTCTGTCTTTAACTTGAATGCGATCTATGCGGCCGCTGGCTTAGCGTCGCTCTTGGTTGTATTGTTTCCGTTCTTGTTTATCAAGAGCTACGATTGGTTCTCAACATGGACCTCAGTGATCATTGTCGTGATCTACGGGGGTACCGCTCCAGCGATCTGCATGTCTCTACGATGGCCAGATGCGGTATACGTCGATGAACACATTCTGCTGAATCATCCACCCGAGTATTTTGTCTACCCAAGCCTACTGCTGCTGCTTGGATTAGCATTTTGCGCCATCGGCTACTTCAGTCGCCTACGACTGCCAGTCCCAGTGTTTGCGCTCGACCGTCAGTATTCTCTGTCGCGCACCTACTTAGTCATTGGCTTGCTTGCGATCGTCTCTATTGGATCGCTTGCGCTGTACATCCGGTTCACTGGTGGGCAAAGCGAGGAAACCGTGATTTCCGGCAAGCGAACCGTGATTCGGACCCTGGACGTCCAAAATGAGAAAGACTTTTCACAGTACGGCTATTTGCGGCAAGGGGCACTACTTTCGTTGACTTGCTTGTTGGTTTTGATGAGTGCTTGGACAGAGCGATTCAGTCGTTTGAGCGTTCCAAGAATTGCGGTGCTGTCGTTTCTGTTTCTGGTCTCATGCGCTCTGCCATTCTATTCCAGCTCGCGGGATCAAATTGTCTGGAACTATTGGTGCACCATAGGTGTGCTTTACTATTCGGGCAGACCCGTATTCAGTGGGCGATCGCTGGCGGTGCTGGTCGGCGTGGTTGGCGTGATTCTATTCATCTCGGCGGTTCGTAACGAGCGTTCGGATTCAACTCCATTTTTGGAGAAAATGAACAGCAAACTGACGCCGTTGCTTCTGAATCGGCATGGACCCAACGTTGCCAAAACCGCTCATATCCTGCATAGCGTTCCTAATCCGCTGGGGCTGAAGTACGGCGAAACGATTTACGTATGGCTGCTGGCGCCGATACCGCGCGAGATACTGCCAAACAAACCGATGGTCTCACCCGGTCCGATTATTGGCATGGAGGTTTACGGGACCAAGTTCTCGGGTGTTCCACCTGGATTGGTCGCTGAGATGTTCTGGAATTTCCACATTGTCGGAATTGTGCTTGGCTGTTTCTTATTCGGATTGTTCCTCCGCTTTGTTTACGAAGTTTTTCGAGCGATCCGAACAGACGATGGTGTGGTCACGCCTGTATATCTGTTCGCCATGTTCCCCCTTGGTTTTCAGGTTCTCAACAACTGCCTTGGAGGTGGAGTCGTGATGGCCATGGTAGACATGGTCATGAGTGGCTTCGTAGTTTTACTGTGTACCGTTCGAACAAGAAGATAAGCCCCGCACGCATAACTGAAATCCTTTGCAAATCGGCAGCGATTCGTATGTTAAAGCAGTTGATCAAACGTATTAAGTCCTCTTTCCTCAGCCGCAAGTTTCGGAACCTGTCGGTGGAAGAACGCTTCACTGAAATCTACCGTATTGGTTGGTGGGCAGAAAACAAAGAGAGTACCAGCGGATCTGGTTCGACGTTGGAGAATACGTCGAAGATTCGCGAATCGCTGCCAGAATTGGTTGCCAGTCTAGGTGTCAAGACACTGTTCGATGTTCCCTGTGGCGACTTCAATTGGATGCAGCACGTCAATTTCAACCCGCAGATCGATTACATCGGCGGAGATATCGTGGCCTCGGTAATTGCTAACAATCAGAAAAAGTATGCCAGTGAACGCCGCAGTTTCAGACAATTCAATCTCATCTCGGATAAGTTCCCCGAGGTAGACGTGCTGTTCTGCCGCGATTGCCTTTTCCACCTCAGCTACGACGATATTTGGGCGGTGCTAAACAACTTCAGCCGTTCGAGCATTCCTTATCTGCTAGTAACGAATATGCCAGACGTTGATAAGAACCGGAATATCATCACCGGCCAACATCGGCTGCTTAACCTCTGCCAAGCATTCAACTTTCCGAAACCGGTCTCTGAGCTCACGGACTATGTCGGCAACCGCGTACCGAAGGTGATGGCTCTTTGGAGATTAGAGACTGTCCAAGAAGTAGTCGCTCGACGTGGCGTCGGCGTGGCGTCAACCAGTCCCGCATAGCCATCAAGCGGGTGAGTGGGAAAGGCGAGTGTGTATGCGAATAGCCATTGATGGGACGATGCTTGCAAGAGGCGGTGGCCTAACCGGGCTAGTGAACGTACTTGAATCTTGGCGTGATTGTGCAATACCGGTCGAGTGCACGGTGTACGTATCGCGTTCTGAAGTCTTGCAAGAACTTGCTAGTCTGCCGGGCAACCATAAAGTTGTTCCTTTCGCCTTAGATTTAGGGGGACAGAAGGTCTTCCTACGACGCCAAACCGTCCTGGGAAAACAAATTGAGCAAAGCCGTGCACAAGTAATTCTTACCACCAACAGCATGGTGGGTAGAACTCAAGTGCCTCAAGTTGTTCACCATCAAAACGTACTGTGGTTTCTTCCAACAAATTTCTTTGCGAAATTGCGGAGCGAGGGACTAGTGCCTGCCCTGCGTTACAAGGCCTGGGCTATCGCTGCGCGCAAGGCGCTGAAAAAATCCAAAGCCAACATCTTTGTTTCGGCTTATCTACAGCGACTGGCGGAGCAATGTTTGCCAGCATCAGCCAGTCGTAATTGGGTTGTGCATAATGGTCTATCCAAGAAAGCACTGGCTGCACTGGACTTCGACTCAGCGGCAGTTGCTGGCCCGCACATCGCGGCTATTACCTCCCCCAATCCACACAAAGAAAACGATTTGCTGATCAAGACGCTCAAGCAATTGACGGTCCTTGCCCCCGGCATCGATTGGCAACTCAAGGTCGCAGGTAAGGGCAACTACAACGCTGAGAAACAATTGGCCAGCGACTTGGGCGTTGCGGAGCGAGTCACTTGGCTAGGCTTTTTGTCCGAAGCGGAGTTGGATCGACTGCTGCGAAGTTCACTTTGCTTGCTCTTCCCCAGCTCCATCGAGGCCTTTGGCAATCCGCCCCTTGAGGCCATGGCGCGGAAGTGCCCCGTTGTTGCGTGTGATGGAACGGCGATTTCAGAAGTATGTGGCGATGCAGCCATACTGGTTCCGCCGCGAGACTGCAAGCAATTGGCCGCTGCAATTGACCGGTATCGGCAAGATGAATTCATGCGCCGCGATAAGGTTGAACGGGGCCTCAAGCGTGTCTTGGACTTTAGCTGGGAACGCAATGCACAGCGGATTCATGATGTGTGCCAGCGGGTTGCCGAAGGTGCCTAAATCCAATGATTCTAACTAACGTCACAACCCGCCTAATCCCTATTTGGAACGCAACCGACACCGGTTTGAGTACGGATTTTGGCTGTTCCCGTTGTTGCCCTAAGCGAGCTCAGCCATCATGGTCTCTGACCGCGTCCGAAAGTCAGTCGGAAAATTCGAGGAAGTCTCAAAAAAAGAGGTGATCATGCCCAATAACGAACAATCAACCAGGCTCTCCCCAGCTGGAAAAACAGTCCTCGTGACTGGCGGAACCGGTTCATTCGGCAAGACAATGGTGAACAAGTTGCTCGAGCGCGGCTACGAAGAGATTCGCGTCTTTAGCCGAGACGAATGGAAGCAAGAGGAAATGCGAGTTCGCATGGGCGACAAACGCGTCCGCTTCTACATCGGGGACGTGCGCAACCGGGCCAGCGTCGATGCAGCGATGGATGGTGTGGATTTAGTGTTTCACGCTGCGGCCCTGAAGCAAGTTCCATCCTGCGAATTCTTCCCGATCGAAGCCGTTCAAACGAACATCATCGGCAGTCACAATGTGATCGAATCGGCGGTTAAGGCCAATGTTGAATGCGTGGTTTGCTTGGGCACCGACAAAGCGGTTTACCCAGTGAATGCGATGGGCATGACCAAAGCGCTCATGGAAAAGACGGCCCAGTCGATTGCGCGCCGCCTAAGCGACACAGAAACACGTGTTTGTTCGGTGCGTTATGGAAACGTAATGTATTCGCGTGGATCGGTGATTCCGTTGTTTGTTCAGCAGATCAAAGAAGGTGCACCGATTACGATTACCGATCCCAACATGACACGATTCATGCTACCGCTACGCGACTCAGTCGAATTGGTTGAGTTTGCGTTTGAACATGGACGTCAAGGCGATATCTTCATCAAGAAAGCGCCCGCCTGCACCGTAGGTGACCTAGCCAAAGCACTACTCGAGCTGTTCAAGAGCGATTGCGAGATCAAATCGATCGGTATGCGTCACGGAGAGAAGCTGCATGAAACCTTGGCCAGTATCCAGGAGATCCGCCGCGCTGAGGACATGGGAGATTTCTTACGCATTCAAATGGATGATCGCGACTTGAACTACTCCAAGTACTTTACGGAAGGTGAAATCATGGAAGCGGCAATTCGGGACTATGACTCGGATTCGACAGCACAGTTAACTATTCCAGAGGTTAAGGAGTTGCTGCTGAGTTTGCCCGAAATCCAAGACGAGTTGGCTCAGCATTTGTCCCAACTTGCTCAGCAGTAAGCAGGATGAATCGGGAAATGATTTCAGTTTTGGTTACTGGTAGTGATGGGTTGCTTGGTTGGCATGTACGCTGCTTTCTTTCCACACTGAAAGAAGTCAAGGTCATCGCCTGCAATCGTTCGCAATTTAACGATGCAGAGTATTTAGCGGAGGCGGTAAAGCGCTCGGACGCAGTAGTGCATTTGGCGGGAATGAATCGTGGCAATGAGCAGGAAGTTGCCAAGACCAACGTCGCCCTGGCGGATCAGTTAGTGGCCGCCTGTCAGGCAACCAACGCGAAGCCACATGTGCTGTACAGTTCTTCGACGCACGCCGATGGACAGTCAAGTTACGGAGTATCAAAACGCACTGCGCATGAACATCTCGAAGCCTGGGCTCATGCGTGTGGTGCTGCATATTGCAACCTGATCCTGCCGCACATTTTCGGCGAGCACGGCAAGCCATTTTACAACTCAGTTGTTTCCACTTTCGCCTATCAACTGTCTCAAGACCTGACCCCAGAGATCAAGAGCGATGGGCAGCTTTCACTCTTACACGCTCAAGATGTGGCAGCACTTATCTGGAAACACATTGGCTTGCGCACTTCGGGAACCGAACGACCACTGGGTACGCCAATTTCGGTCACAGCCCTGCTCGAGCGACTGCAAGGCTTGATCGCTCGCTATCGCAATGGAGTCGTTCCGTTGTTATCACAGCCGCTCGATTTGCGATTGTTCAACACCTTTCGTTCTTATTGCACACCGGAACAACGCGCACACTCGCTCAAATTGCATACCGATAACCGTGGCGCCCTATTTGAATCCATCCGCTCCGATGGATGCGGACAAGTGTTTCTATCGACGACCCATCCAGGCATCACGCGCGGGAACCACTTTCATACACGTAAAGTAGAACGATTTGTGGTGATTGAGGGTGAAGCTGAAATCAAGATGCGGAGGATGTTGACCGCCGAAACGCATACTTATCGAGTCAGCGGTACGGCACCGCAGGCGATCGATATTCCAACGCTGCATACTCACATGATTAAGAACGTGGGCAACAGTCCACTATTGACCATGTTCTGGGCTGGCGAGCATTTTGATCCTCAGGATCCTGATACGTATTTTTGCGAAGTTGATGAGGCTGTAAGTTAACTATGAGTCAATCGCGACTGAAGGTCATGACGATTCTGGGGACACGTCCCGAGATCATTCGCTTGTGTGCGGTGATGAAAGCACTCGATGCTGCAACCGATCACAAGATCGTGCACACCGGACAAAACTATGATTACGAACTGAACCAAATCTTCTTCGATGAGATGGGAATTCGCAGCCCAGATTTTTATCTTGGGGTGGACACGTCATCCCTGGGAGCTGTGCTGGCTGGCACATTGCTGGAAAGTGAGAAGATACTCAAGGCTGAAAAGCCCGACGCGGTGGTGATTCTGGGAGACACCAACAGTGCGATGGCTGGCATCATGGTCCGCCGTTTGAAGATCCCTCTCTATCATATGGAAGCCGGCAATCGTTGCTTTGACTTCAATGTCCCAGAAGAAACCAACCGCCGAATCATTGATCACATCAGCGACTTCAACTTGGTTTATACCGAGCACGCGCGGCGACATCTGTTGTCAGAAGGCATTCCGCATCGCCGGATTTACCACACCGGATCGCCGATGCGCGAAGTGCTGGATCAGCATGCAGACAAGATCAATGCGTCCACGATTCTCAGCCAACTGGGCCTCCGCGAGCGTGAGTTCATCCTCGTTAGCATGCATCGCGAAGAGAATGTGGATTCTCCCGTGGTATTGAAAGAGCTTTTACGAGCCTTGGACTTGTTGGCCGCAAAATTTGGTTTTCCGGTCATCG
Organism: Pirellulaceae bacterium; assembly: GCA_033761895.1. Classification (GTDB taxonomy): domain Bacteria; phylum Planctomycetota; class Planctomycetia; order Pirellulales; family Pirellulaceae; genus Aureliella. Next base: position 29,908 of record JANRMD010000357.1, read on the forward strand.
TGTCGACGCATCCTAGGACTCGCAAACGCATCGAGTTGCTCGAACAAAAGAGCCTGAACGACAAGATTCAGTTTTTGAAACCGTTTGGTTTCTGCGACTACAACTATCTCCAGAAAACGTCGTTCTGCACGGTGTCTGATAGCGGCACGATCAGCGAAGAGTCCTCAATGCTGCGTTTCCCAGCTATCACGATCCGCAATGCGATTGAACGCCCCGAGGCGCTGGATACGGGCAGTATCATTATCTCCGGAACGAACGCCGAGCGTATCGTTGACTGTGTGCAGTTAGCTGCGGATGAGTTTTTAGCGGGGCGAATGCCCCCATGTCCGGCAGACTACGAAGTTACCAATTGTTCACAGCGGGTGGTACGACTGATCTTGGGCACGGCCAAATTGGCCCACCGTTGGCAAGGTATTGAACCGATCGTGCAGGGATAGAGGGAACGCGTGCGAACTCGTCAGCACAACTCGCGGGTTCTGGGGGCGGGGGTTCTGGGGGCGGGGACGCCCGCGCTCCGAAACACGCGTTCGCTCTGCGGTCGCAAATGCTGAAGTTTTTTTTGAGTTATTACCTAATAGTTCTGATAGCTTTATGAGTAGTCAAAACCAAGTTCATGAACGGATCTTCCTGTCGCCGCCGCATATGGGTGGCAGCGAGATCGATTATGTCATGCAGGCCTTCAAGAGCAACTACATCGCTCCGACTGGACCGCAGTTGGTTCAGTTCGAACAGGCGTTCAGTAAGTTCACGGGCATGAAGCACTGCGTCGCAGTTGCGAGTGGTACTGCGGCGATGCACTTGGTTTTGCGTACCCTGGGTGTCAAAGCTGGCGATCACGTATTGGCTTCGACTCTGACTTTCATTGGCAGCGTAAGCCCGATTACATTTTTGGATGCCAAGCCGGTATTCGTAGACTGTGACACACAGACCTGGACCATGGATCCGAACTTGGTCGCAGACACGATTAAGCAGCTGAAGGCTAAGGGACAATTACCCGCGGCCGTTGTTCCGACCGACCTTTATGGGCAAAGCTCGGATGTCGACGCGTTACGCGCGATTTGCGATCCGGAGGGTATCCCAGTTGTCGTGGATTCAGCCGAAGCCCTTGGGGCAACTTATCGTGGTGAGTCGGCTGGTAAACGCGGACGCGCGGCGATTTTTTCTTTCAATGGTAACAAGATCATCACAACCTCTGGTGGAGGGATGTTAGCCACCGATGACGAACTCATCGCCAACCGCTGCAAGCACCTGTCAACGCAAGCTCGTGAACCGTTCTTGCACTATGAACACATCGAAGTTGGTTACAATTACCGGATGAGTAACATCCTGGCGGGTATCGGCATCGGGCAGTTAGAAGTGTTGCCTGAACGCGTGAATCGAAAGCGCGCGATTTTTGATCGCTATGTTGAGGAACTCGGTAGTTTGCCCGGAATCTCCTTCATGCCGGAAGCGGATTACGGCCGCTGCACACGTTGGCTAACGGTAGCGCTGGTCGACTCAAGCCAATTCGGTGCGACGCCAAACGAAATCATCGCGGCCCTGGATGCTGAGAATATTGAATCGCGACCCGTTTGGAAACCGATGCACATGCAACCCGCTTATGCAGGCTGTGCAACGGCTGGCGGTGACGTCTCAGAACGATTCTTCCGTGATGGAATTTGCTTGCCGAGCGGCACGTTGATGACCGACGAACAGCAGACTCGAGTTTGTTCGATCTTTCGCAAGGTGGCCAAGTGATGCGTGCCTTAGTTATTCATCGCTACTTTTGGCCAGATACGCCCCCGTATGCTTCGATGCTGCGGCGGATCGGCGAACATTGGATCGCAGGCGGGCACAGCGTGCAGGTCTTCAGTACTCAGCCATCTTACAAAGTGGAAGTGGCGAATGAGCAACGGCCCAAACGCGAGAAACTCGGCGAATTAGAAGTCGTCCGATGTTCGCTGATCAAAGAAAAATCGCGCAGCGGATTACTGCGCGCCGTAAATAGCTTGCTGTTTGCGATTAAGGTCTTTCTGCATATCCTGGGGCAGCGTGGTAAATGGGACGTGATCATGTGTTCCACTGTGCCCCCGGTGCTCGTCGGGATGGCAACCAGCCTGGGTGCGAAGTTGACAGGCGCGAAGTTCGTTTATCATGCGATGGATATTTGGCCCGAAGTTGGAACGGTGGCCGACCAGTTGAAGCCCGGTGTGGTTTATCGTTTGATGCGATGGCTGGATACTCGCACCTGCTTGAGATCCTCTGCAATCGTCTGTTTGTCCGAAGACATGCGTGCCAGCTATGTTGCCCGCGATGCGCGTATGGCGGATAGGATTCATGTAATCAATAACTTTGACCTTCCAGATTACGCAGAGACCAAGCCTGTCGCGGCAATCTTGCCGAAAGTAGCGGGTAAATTTCGAGTTATCTTCGCGGGCAATGTAGGGCGTTACCAGTCGTTGGATACAGTGCTGCAGGCTGCAGAGCGATTGCGAGATCGAGACGACATCGAGTTCGTGTTTGTTGGCGACGGCGCAGCCAAGAGTTCACTTCAATCTCGAGCGAAAGAGTTAGGCATGCTCGATAAGAGTGTCTACTTTGTGCCGCATCAACCCGTTGCCGTGGCTAAACAGATGATTGCAGAAGCGGATGTGGCCCTCGTGAGCCTTGCACCAGAAGTGATCAAGTATGCCTACCCAAGCAAGACCATGACCTATCTGGCACTTGGCAGTCCACTGGCCGTGGTTGTCGAGTTGGATAGCGAGTTAGCGCGGACCGTCCAGCAAGCAAAGCTGGGAATTGTGGTTGGGCCCGGTGAACCAGGAAAACTTGCGGACGAAATTGTGGCCCTGTGTGGGCAACGTGAAGAACTGACTGCCATGAGAGCACGCTGCTTGGAGTACTCGCAAGCGAAGGCAACACCCGAGGTGCTGTTGCAGGAGTGGGACCGATTGCTGGCGGGACTACGATAGAGGATTGGTGAATCAGTTGAAGAATGAGAATGATGGGAGTCATGGGCGAATGTTGCAACCACCTGTAATCATCATCGGTGCGGGGCGATCAGGCACAAACATGCTGCGGGATGTGCTGGTTCAGATCCCTGGATTTGGTACTTGGCCCTGCGATGAGATCAACTACATTTGGCGTCATGGCAATCGCGGCTTTGCAACGGACGAATTTACTCGCGCGATGGCGACGCCGAGTGTCAAGAAATTCATCCGCAACAAGTTCGAACAGCTGGCGACAAGCTTTAAGTTGTCGACGGTTGTTGAGAAGACTTGCGCTAACTCGCTGCGTTGCGGTTTCGTGGCTGAGGTATTGCCCGAAGCACGCTTTGTGCACATTGTGCGAGATGGTCGCGATGTGGCGGTCTCAGCTGCCCAGCGATGGAAAGCGCCGCTCGACATAGGCTACATCGCTAAAAAAGCCAAGTATGTGCCAGTGAGCGATCTGCCATACTACGCAACCAAGTACTTGGGAAATCGGATCTATCGTCTGACGCGCGGCGGTAAGCGATTATCGACATGGGGCCCTAAGTTTACTGGAATGCAAGAAGCGCTAGCGAACCACTCGTTGCCGGTTGCCTGTGCGATGCAATGGCAAGCCTGTGTATCGCGAACTTTAGCTGCCCTAGCCGAGATTCCTGCAAGCCAGCAGTTCACACTGACTTACGAAAGCTTTACGAACGCACCACAAAAGGCAGTGCTTCAAATCGCTGAGTTTCTCAAAGTGGATATGTCACCCGAACAAGCCAAGCAATACACTTCGGCAGTGTCTGACCGGAGTATCGGCAACTGGAAAAAGAAATTGTCGGCAGAGGACATGAGTGCCGTTCAAGACTTGACGGGCGGGCTGCTGAGCAAGCTTGGATATGAAGTTGGTGCGGCAACCCATGCATAGTGGCTTAAGTCCTGCTAATCGGCTCCTCAAGCGAGTGTTTGACATCGTAGTTTCTTCAGTGGGCTTGCTGGTTTTGTGGCCATTGCTCTTGTTGGGCTGGATCGCTGCAGCGGCGAGCACACGGGCGAATGGTTTTTTCGTTCAGAAGCGCGTGGGGATGCATGGACGGACTTTCAAGCTGTTAAAGTTGCGCTCGATGCGCAATCGGGCTGATGTTCAGACGACAGTAACCACCCGCCAAGATCCGAGAATTACGCGCATCGGGTCGCTGCTTCGCAAGACGAAGATGGACGAGCTGCCACAGTTGTGGAATGTGCTGGTAGGTGACATGAGCTTGGTCGGGCCGCGGCCGGACGTGCCCGGTTTCGCAGACAAACTGACCGGTGACGACTTGATCGTGTTGTCGATTCGACCGGGGATAACAGGCCCTGCTTCGCTCGAGTTTCGCGACGAAGAAGAACTGCTGGCCAAGCAAGAGGATCCTGAAAAGTACAATCGTGAAGTGATTTGGCCGCGGAAAGTTGAATTAAACAGGGCTTACGTGATCCAGTATTCATTTTGGATGGATCTCGTTTACATCTGGCGAACGGTCGCGAGGATTTAAGGTCGAGCCCTCTGGAAAGCCTTGTTCTCAACTTCGCCCCACAGACGGCTCAACGAAACGGGACTTCGAGGCTAAACTGAGAAGTCTTTAGGGTTGAGAGAATCTATACCGCGGGGCGAGTGCTGATGTTAGCGAAAAGAGTTATTCCCTGCCTCGATGTGAATGGCGGGCGGGTGGTTAAGGGGACAAATTTTCTGAATCTCCGGGATGCAGGCGATCCAGTTGAAGTCGCGGCGCGGTACGAACGAGAAGGAGCGGATGAGCTGGTGTTCCTGGATATTACCGCCAGCCACGAACAGCGTGGGATTATGCTGGACGTGGTCCGCCGGACGGCAGAGCAGGTCTTTATGCCGCTGACGGTCGGTGGCGGAATTCGGAATCTGGATGATATTCGCGCCTTGCTGCAGGCCGGTTGCGACAAAGTTTCGATCAACACGGCCGCTTGCAAGGATCCGGATTTCGTGGCCAAAGCGGCCGATCGGTTTGGCAGCCAGTGCATTGTAGTCAACATTGATCCCAAACGCGTTTACCGCGACGGGCGAGAAATTTGGGAAGTTCACATCCACGGCGGGCGAACTCCGACCGGGTTGGAAGCCGTATCATGGGCAGAGAAAATCGAGGCCTTGGGGGCTGGCGAAATCGTGCTGACCAGTATGGATTGCGACGGGACCTGCGATGGTTACGATTTAGAAATCACCGCCGCAGTTAGCTCAGCAGTGGGGATTCCGGTGGTTGCGAGCGGTGGCGCGGGTTGTCCGGAGCATTTGGCTGACGCAATTCTGATCGGTAAAGCAGATGCGGCTTTGGCGGCGAGTATTTTTCACTTCGGTCAGTATACAATAGAGGAAACGAAGCGGATTATGGCGGGTAGGGGCATTCCGGTTCGACTATCGGGCGTTGCGCGGGTGTAGAACTTTTCGATCACGTGATGTTGGGACCACAAGTCACGCGAGCAAAAGAGACGCCGGGGCGATCACACGGGAAAACAGAGGCTCGAGACAATTGTCCCGGGCTACGACTAGAGAATTTCTGGAGCAAGAGACACACATGGCTGAAGGAAACGGATCAACGGCAACGGACCCAACACTCGATCGCTTGGTCGGCAATCTGCTCAAAGAGCGCCAAGAACTGGAAGTGGACAAGATCTTCCGTGCACTCGTCAAGCTGAAGGGTAGCGACTTGCACTTGAAGGTAGGTCGGCCACCCATCGTCCGCGTCAACGGAGACTTGAAGCCACTGAATCGCCCACCGATTGAGAATGAAGAAATGGTCCGCTTGCTGGTGCCAATGATGGACGAGCGGGCGCGGCGGTACTTCGAAGAAGAGGGTGGAGCTGACTTTGCGTACGTGGTCGATGTCGACGGAGTGAAGTGGCGGTTTCGCGTGAACATGCTCAAGCAGCTGGGCAAAATCGGCTTGGTCGCGCGACGTGTGAACAACTACATCCCGCCGTTCCAAGGTCTTTACTTGCCTCCTGCGATTGAAACACTTTGCCACTACGACCAAGGGATGGTGCTCCTGGCAGGTGTGACGGGTTCAGGAAAAAGTACCACGATCGGGTCGATGTTGAACTACATCAACTCGATTTATGCCAAGCATATCTTGACGCTCGAAGATCCGATTGAGTTCGTGTTCACAGAAGACAAGTGCTTGATCAACCAGCGCGAGATGGGCATGGACGTCAAGAACTTTGAAATCGGTATGAAGCACGCGGTGCGGGAAGACCCGGACATTATTCTGGTGGGTGAGTTGCGGGACGAAGAGACGTTTATGACGGCGATTCACGCGGCTGAAACAGGTCACTTGGTGTTCGGTACGATCCACGCCTCCAGTGCTCCAACCACGATCGGTCGTATTCTGGACTTGTTCCCCGAAGAGTTGCACGGTGCGATCCGCAGCGCGATCGCGTTCAACATGAAGGGCATCGTGGCTCAGAAACTGCTGCGTTCGATTAAGCCAGGGGTGGGTCGTGTTCCCACGGTTGAGATCATGACGATGACCCCGATGGTGCAAAAACTGATTCTCGAAGGCAAGGATTCAAAACTGCCCGATGCGATTCGGATTGGTATCGCCGAAGGGATGCAGGACTTTACGATGAGCCTCAAGGATCTGATTGACAAGGAACTCATCGATCGACCAACGGCATTCGAAGTTGCCCCGAACAAGGACGCTCTGAAGATGGCGCTCAAGGGCATTCAAGTCAGCCAGCCAGGTATCATTTAAGCGGCAAGTTTCGAGCGTCGAGTTGCCTAATCGTTATTGAATTCAAAATCCCTTTGGACCGTTTATGATTCGCAAGAAACCAACTCCTAGTTCAGGTGGACGTGGCCCAGAACCGCAATTGCCGCCGATGGATTTCAAGCCACCTGTTTCGGATAAGCAGATCCAGCAAGGGATTTTGATTGCCTGCCGGGCTGTGGAGCAGTATCCGGTTGTGGTGATGTTGCTGGCCCAGGCGCTTTCAATTCGTGCGGATCAGATTCTGTTGGACTGCACAGCTCAGGGGGTCTCTGTCCGCTGCCGCGTCGATGGACTGTGGGAGAATTTACCCCCCATGGATCGCCCAACCGGTGACGGCGTGATGATTGTCATTAAGCGCTTATGCAACTTGAACCCAACCGATCGACGCTCGCGACAAAACGCCAAACTGGGTGTCTCCCATATGGGAGACTGGATTGTTGAGTTTACCAGCCAAGGTGTACCGACGGGTGAACGCGCCGTGTTGCGTATCGAACCGAAGAAGCCCGCGCTGAAGACACTCGGCGACCTAGGAATGCGCGAGAAATTGCAGGAGCAGCTAAAAGCCCTGCTGAACGGTGACGATGCATTGTTCATGTTCAGCGCACCGCCAGGGCATGGCTTGCCAACGCAATGGCGCGTCGGACTTGAAGCCGCCGACCGCTTCATACGCGACTTCCATAGCATCGAAGATGAAGCGACCGCAGAGCCCGAAATGATTAACATTGGGCCGCACCATTTCAACCGGGCTGCCGGTGAGACTCCAATGACGGTGCTCAAGAGCCTCTTGCTCAAGCAACCTGACGTTTTGGTCATCCCTGACTTTGTGGACAACGACACCGTTGAGGTTGTATGCGACCAGATCATTGACCAGCATCGGTTTGCGATCACGCGCATGGTGGCAGGTTCTGCTGTTGAAGCCACCTTGAAGCTGTTGGCAGCTTACCCGGCCGAGAGCAAGCGGTTGATTCAAATTCTTTCGGGTGTCATCAATCAACGTCTGGTACGTCGATTGTGCGATAAGTGCAAACAAGCCTTCCCGCCTTCACCACAACTGCTACAGAAATTGGGAATCCCCCCAGGTCGCGTGAGTGCTTTGTATCAGCCGTTCGTTCCGCCACCGCCTGAACAACGGGTCGACGCGAAAGGCAACCCGATCGAAATTGAAATCTGCACGAAGTGCAACGGTCGCGGTTACTTTGGCCGCATGGCGATATTCGAACTGCTGACGATCAATGACGAAATTCGCAAAGTGCTGCTACAAAAGCCGACCGCCGAAGCTGTTCTACAGGTCGCTCGCAAACAGGGATTCTTGACGATTCAAGAGGAAGGCGTGTTGGCCGTGGCGACCGGTGCAACCAGCTTGCAAGAACTACAACGAGTGCTGGCGCCACCGAAGACTTAGCAGACTGCTCAATAAGTAAACCGAAACATTAGTGACGGAATACAGATGCCGATTCTTCATACGCGTACTTCATTCCTAAAGGACTTAATCGATGTCTACTCTTCAAGTGCCAGAACGACCTGCATTCAATTCGCTCGAACCGGGGCTCGACACCGACTTAGCGCCACCGGTAAGTCCTCTCGCAGTCCTGGCGATGGTACTCGGCATTTTCTCATTGGTCTCCGCCATTGCGGTCAGTGTGGTTCCGTTTGCAATTGTGGTCGCGGTATTGTGCGCGGCTCTGATTTGGAAACTGTCGTGGGACACCGGCGTCGGCGGGATGCGGTTAGCTCAGATCGGTTTATGGTGCTCGGTGTTCGGAGCAACCTGGGGACTGACGACCACACGTTTGACCGAAGCTTACTTCTACTCACAAGCAGCGGAACACGCCAAAGTCTTTCTGCAAACCCTCTCCGCAGGAAAGCAATACGAAGCTTTCGAACTGACTCAACCCGAACAAAACCGCTTGGTGACAGGGACCGATATCGCCGCTCACTACGAAGGGCTTATGGCTAGCGATTTGCCAACACGGAGCGCAATGATGGTACCTGACATGAACCAAGAAGAGATGCCATCCCCTGAGACGATGAAAAACTCCCGTTCCAAGGAAGAACTTGAGGCATTTATTGGATCCCCAAGTACGAAAGAGGTCATGGCACACGGCAAAGATGCGGATTGGAAATTCGTGCGAGGCGAAAGCGTGCTGCGGATGGACAACACCACCAATCGAGTTGATGTAATTATGGTTGATTCGGCGAAACCATCCAAGAAATACTCGGTGTCAATGAACCGAGTTACTGGTCAGTTTATGCCGCAACCAGGCAGAGGCTCCGTTGCAATTTGGGATGTTGATAGAGTGAAAGCGGTCAAGGAATAGTTGCCGCGATGGCACGTTGTTTGATCAGCTTTGGGGCGAACATCGGCGATGCATGGGGAACGATCCAAGCCGCCGCGTCACGATTGCAGGAACAGTTGTGTGTACAGGGAAGCGACCTTCACCACGAAGCTAGCCCCTTCCAACTAAGTCGTTGTTTCCGAACGCCACCCGTCGGTGGCCCCATGGGCCAACCCCCCTTCATCAATGCAGTGGCTGCGATCAACACGACGGCGACGCCATGGGACGTCTGGCATTGCATTCGGAATGTTGAAAAGGAATTTGGTCGAGAACGCAACTTGCGGTGGGAAGCCCGACGCATCGATCTCGACATTCTGCTTTACGACGATGTTCGGATCTGGACGCCCCATCTAAAGATTCCACACCCGCGGATGTGCATGCGGCGTTTCATTTTGTTGCCCGCCGTCGATGTCGCTCGCGATTGGCTTGATCCGGTCTCAGGTTGGACGGTGGGTCAACTGGCAGAGAACGTGCGCAGCGGTCCAAGCAATTTTGTGCTCCTAGGCGGTGCGACTGGCAAAGCGGAGAGTTTGCTGGCTGAAGTTGCGAGGCGCTCCGGCGCGCGCTGGCGCTCCGGTGCCCGCTGGAGCTCAGGCACAACCTCGCCCGTAACTACGGAACACCTTGCAAGCGGGCGTTGGGTTGCAACTCAAACAACTTCGGAAGCGCTCTTGGGAACAACGAAGTTTGAGGACATTTGCAGTGCCTTCACCGCTTGCAAACTTGTCATTGCCCTAGCACCTGAAGTGCCTGGCACAGATGTCGCTTGGGAAGACTACCATCATCAACTGGCTTGCAAACTTGGCATGCTGGAAAACAAAGGCTTGATCAACTTTGGTTTAGGGCCGCGCTACTTGCTCGCCAGCAATGACTCTGACTGGGCGATCCAAGAATTGACCGCCGCACTGGAAGCTATGGACTGCCCTATCGAAGCCATATAATTCTGTTGGGGTTGGAAAAACTACGCTCCGCGCCGTTCGCCACCATCGTAGCTTGCTAGGTGGAGCTGATCAGCTAACTGCAAACTTGACCGCAACCTCCCGCCCCCGCCCGTGTTTAGCTGAAAAATCGTCATTCCACCGAGTAAACTCGGTGGCGTTCGGCGAAGAAGTGCGAATTCATCGATTGCCCAGCCAGTGATGTAGGATCTTTGCCCGAAATGCAATTACAATGCTGGGCGACGGAAGCACGTTTCTGGCCAAGGTGTCGGATTGGTCCACTTCCAAAATGACTTTTCACGCGTTACAAAACACGTCAACTTATCAATAACAACGGAGTACAGTATGACGGCAAACAGAATGACTCGGGCCAACCTTCCTAAGGGCGAGTGCTTGTGTGACTATTGCCCCGCGAAATGTTGCCGCTATTTTGCGTTGCCGATTGATATTCCAGAGACTCTGAAGGACTTTGACTACATACGCTGGTTCTTGCTCCATGAGAAAGCAACCGTGTTCGTCGAGGATGAACATTGGTATCTGCTGGTGCATACGGTTTGCAAGCACCTCCAACCCGACAATCGATGCGGCATCTACATGACTCGCCCCGAAATCTGCCGCGAGTATTCAACGGATAACTGCGAATACGACGACGATTGCGCCTACGAAAAATACTTCGAAACCGCAGAGCAGGTGGCGGAGTATGTTGAGGCCACAATTGGGCGTCCCAAGTTAGATTCGATTCGTTCCCCAGAACCGAAGGGCTTGCCCGTTTTGGTTTAGACCTACAACAATAACCTTGCCTCAACAACCCTTCCCGGGGACCACACATATGACTTCTCTCCGTCGTTGGTTTGGTTTAGCTCAAGGCCAGCTGGCTTTCGTTCTGCGGGGCTTCGTTCTGCGGGGCTTCGTTCTGGTAGCCTTTGTTCTGCTAGCACTGGGCAGCGATCTGCAGAGGGTTAATGGACAATCCAGCGATGCCAGTCGCAGTCGCAAAATTGTCCTCGTGGCTGGCGAAACAGCCAAAGTGGACAAAGTCGGACACCACGACTACATCGCAGGCTGTAAATGTTTGGAAGCGCTGCTGCGACAAACCGATGGTGTTTCGGTAGTCCAGGTGCTTGATGGCTGGCCCACGGATGAGAGTCTTTTTGAGGGTGCCAGTGCAGTGGTGTTTTACACCGATGGTGGCGGCAAGCAAGCCTTTCTAAGCTCTCCGCAACGAGTTGAAAAGCTGCAAGCGATGGTGGATGCAAAAGTCGGAATCGTGATGATCCATCAAGCTGTAGACTTTCCCGATGCATTCGCCGAGCAGGCAAAAAGTTGGTTGGGCGGTATCTACCTGACTGGAAAATCAGGCCGCGGGCATTGGGATAGCAAGCACGTAGATTTTCCCGATCACCCAACCACACGCGGTGTAACGCCTTGGGAAATCAATGATGGATGGCTGAACAAAATTCAGTTTGTCGATGAAATGCGCGGCATCACACCCTTGGTTTGGTCAGGCAAAGAGTATGCCGGCAGTCGAGCTGGTTTGAACGATGATATCGTCGCGTGGGCTTATGAACGTCCGGCTGGCGGGCGCTCGTTCTCCTTTACAGGCCTGGACGCGCACTCGGCATGGTCGCTCGATGGGATGCGAAAATTCGTGACCAACGGAGTGCTATGGTCTGCCGGCGTAGACATCCCTGCAGAGGGAGCACCCTGCAAAACAACTGAATCCGAGTTGACTGCGATGCAAACACCGCGTCAGCAACCCAAGCCCGCGAAAAGCAAGGACAAATCCTGAGCTGTTCTTCGATTTGCCAAAGGGCCGTTTCAAACGTACGATGAATCGATGGGAAAGCCCCAGCAGACGTGTTTACTCGTGCGGATACAGTCAAAGGAACGCTAGCAATGCGAAGTTGGAAAATCAGTTTAGCGACAGGAGTTCTTGCGATTTGTGGAGCCTATGGCGCATCATCGGTTTCTGCGCAATTCGGAGCGCATTATGGAGGGAGCTACCCTACGCCGGTCTACAACGCGCCAGTTTACCGTGTGCCTGTGTACGGTCCTACGATCGCGCCACCCATAGTGGTTGCGCGGCCAGTGGTAGTGGCGCCAGCGCCAGTCGTGACCGCTTACCGTCCGGTTGTTCCGACCTACGTAGCTCCCGTGGCTAGTTATTCAACTTATCGACCTGTTTATCCGGCTACCACTGTGCCCGTTGCCACTGTGCCCGTTGCCACTGTGCCTGTCTACGCGCCGCCGGCTTATGGAACGGTTGCCAGGTATCGCTCGGGCTACCTCGGGCCAGGACTAGGCGGAGTCCCTTCGGTCTACACGCCAGGGCAACCGGTTCGCAATGCGATTCGCTACGTTGTGCCGTAGGTTTTCGCTGTGCCGTCGGTTTATGTGCCGTCGGTTCCCGGCACGATCGCCGACACTGATTCTTTCACTTATGACAAAGCCGTGCAAACTATTGACAACACAAAGTTTGCTTCTTGCAGTTACCGTCAACCACTGTCCTCAATGGAGTGCGAGCGCGTCGCGCTGATTGTCACCGAACGGCAAGTCGCAGGTTGCTCACAGTGGCTGGTCAAAGATTTTGGGGTAAAAGATCTAACAACTTTCAAAATCGATTTGACTTTTGAAAAAGACTTTTTTTCGGCAGCCAAACTGAGTAATTTGCTTCGAGTTTCCGTGCTGCAAATACCGCTGGCTTGCCCAGCGGATCGTTCTGCTTCCAACTAACCACAGTCACTGCATGGAAAGTGGCCGAACGGTGCACCCGACCGCGAATGGTGCGTCGCTGAGGCCGCAACGTCGCGATAGGCGAGCCGTCAGGGATGTTGCGACTCGGCCATGCGTTAATTGCTATTTAGCATAAGCCCTCGTCTCCATTCGTCCTTACGGCACCTTTTAGTGCGAAG
>JANRMD010000358.1:0-2703 GCA_033761895.1 Pirellulaceae bacterium
GGTGGCGAAGCGGCGCTCAGCCGCAGCGAAGAACAACTGGTTGAGATGACCAACGGTTGCATTTGCTGCACACTCAGAGAGGACTTACTGATTGAAGTTGCCAAGTTGGCTGACCAGCAGCGTTTCGACTACCTTCTGATCGAGTCAACGGGTATCAGCGAACCGATGCCCGTGGCAGAGACGTTCGCTTTTGAGGATGAAGAGGGACGCTGCTTGGGTGATCTTGCACAACTGGACACGATGGTGACCGTTATCGATGCCGCTAATTTCTTGACGGAGTACGGCTCGTCGGATGGGCTCAAAGATCGCGGCATGGAATTGAATGACCAGGATGAACGCAACCTAGTTGACTTGCTGACCGATCAAGTCGAGTTTGCGAACGTCATCATCATCAACAAACTCGACTTGGTCGGACCGGAGCAAGTCGATGCGCTCGAACGGATCGTGCACAAGCTAAATCCAGGGGCGAAACTGCTGCGAACTTACCACTGCCAAGTTGATCTGAAAGAGATCCTGAACACCGGTTTGTTCGATATGGAGCAAGCGGAGGCCATGCGGGGCTGGATGGAACAACCACGTGGCAAAGAAACAAGCGAGATCGATGAATACGGCATCAGCAGTTTCATTTATCGCGCTCGACGTCCATTTCATCCTGAACGATTGTTCGGCTTGTTCTCCAGCCAAGCGATGGCGGGAGTCCTAAGGAGCAAAGGTTTCGCCTGGATTGCGACTCGAAATGAGGATGTTTTTCTTTGGTCGCAGGCAGGTTGCTCCATCAAATTGTTGCCGGAAGGTGTGTGGTGGGCAGATGTCGAAGATCCAGAAGAATGGCCAGAGGATGAAGCCGAGTGTGCCTCGATCTGCAAGGATTTTGTCGGTGAATATGGTGATCGCCGTCAAGAGTTGGTGTTTATCGGAATCGACATGGAGCGCAGCTTGCTTGAGTTCGAACTGAACCACTGCTTGCTGACAGATGAAGAATTCGAATGTGGCCCCGCAGTCTGGTCGGCCTTTAACGATCCATTCCCCGAACAAGTCCAGGAAACCGAATCATGAAACGAACTGCAAACCCGATATGTCGATCACGGATCACATCCATCGTCAGGCTGAGCCTCGTAATTGGGCTAGCGTGTAGCTTGCTGGGTTGCGGTGTAACCGTCACCAACACAAAAACCACGGGTGCATCGACTGCGGGGGACGTCCCACAGACATTCGCGGAAGCGCTTGAGCAACTGTCTAACCAAAAGAAGAACATTCAAGCCGCGTTTGAAAAGTCGGATCCAGAAAGCGCTCATGATGACTTGCATACGATTGGTCGCTTGTTGGAATCGCTGCCTAACCTTGCCACAAAGTCGGGAATTGCCGAAGCGGACCTGCCAGCGGTGAAGGAAGCCGTCGATGCACTGTTCGACGCGTTCGGTAAGCTTGACGAGACGTTGCATGGCGGTGATGAGACACCCTACCAGGATGTCGCTGAGAAGATCGATACGGCATTATCGGCCTTAAACAAATTGAAGGCGAAATGATCTCGCAGTCGTCGCCAGCGAAATTCCCTAGAACGCAATTGGGCTTATGGGACGAGTACGCGCATCACGCCATCGTCATTCATGCTGGTAGTTCGCTAGCGTGGTGGACGTTCTCACTTGCCAACCACCCCACAAGCTCGATTGCTTGGCTGTGCTGCTTGGCCAGTGGCTGGCTGCTCGTAAGGCAATGCACGAGATTGACCGATGGTCACCTTTGGTGCATGCTGATCAGCTTTATGCTCGTCAGCTTGTTGGGCTGGCAGGGGCTCAGCCCGCAGACTACCCCAGCAGCTCACTGGGAGACCATCTTCGCTTGGTGGGTTCTAGCGTTGCTAGTCGTAGGCTGCGAAGTGATTGTATTTCTTGAGCGCCGCCAACGAGCCCAGCTTCAGGTCAGTCAATTGAATATGGAATCCCCAGCAGAAGATGATCTACCACGACTGCCGCTCGCTGCCTCAGCGAACCCTGAGTTCGTTGCGCAGGGCATAACGACGCACACACATACCGAGGAAGCCTCTCAAGCATCGCTTGGGAACAGCTTGACTAAAGCTCCCAGGTCGAATTGGGGAATGAAGTGGGCCTTGCTATTGATCGTGTCATTGTTGTTTGTCTACATGGTCGTAGTACCCAGTGTCGGTTATATCATCGAACAGATGACACCACCCAAAACGGGGCTGGTGGCCGAAGATATGTCCTTTGCTGAGAAGATGCGATTGCACAGCGTCTCGGGCGTGGTCGTGCTCATGTTTTTAGCACTGGGTGGCACCATTGGCAGTTTTCTGAACGTGTTTATCTATCGAGTTCCGCGTGGTAAGCCGCTACTGTGGCCGCCATCGAGCTGTGCGAGTTGCGGCACTCGCATTCACGGCAGAGACAACGTCCCGGTGCTGGGTTGGTTTCTTATCAATGGGCGTTGCAGAGCCTGCGCTCAGCCGATTTCAGCTCGCTATCCAATCATCGAAGCGGTTGTCGCCACAGTGTTCATCGCCCTCTACTACGTCGAGTTGCTTTCAGGCGGTGATAACCTCCCCGTTCGCTCACCGAATCTCTATCGCGGCATTGTTTGGATTCTGCTGTATACGAAGTGGGATTTGGTCGGGCTTTACACCTTTCATTGTTTGATGCTCTGTCTTTTGCTTTCCGTGGCCATGATGAATGTGGATGGATTCCGACTGCC
>JANRMD010000359.1:0-8772 GCA_033761895.1 Pirellulaceae bacterium
CATCCAAGCCAGCCGAGATGACTTGGAAACCTTTCTCGTTCATCCAACGTTGACGCAAGTTACGCTCGTCGACGCTCGGCATGCCTGACAAAACAACTTTGGTGTTGACTTCCGTCGAACGATAAGGTGCGACCACGCCACGTCCGCTTGGTCGGTACCGATTGAATTCGGACGAGGTACGGCCGTTGGCGGTATCGGGTGGCACGCGGTAAGTCCGAGCGTCAAAGTAAACGTAGGGCATGGTCGAGCCGGGTGGCACATAAGCGGGCAGAAGGTCCACCACACCACCAGTCAGTGCATCATCGGACGAAACAGTCAGGCCAGCTGCATTGGTGCTGAGCGTCAATTGCGATTGCTTGAATTCCATAAAGGGGTTGGTGCGATCGACGTTGTACTGAACGGACGACATAACGCCGCCAGAAATCACGACATGCAAAGGTCCGCCGGTACCGGTAAAGGGATGAACCGGATCCGAACTAAAACCACCCAGGAAAAACACCAGAGCTTCGGGTGGATCCATCAACGCGCCCGGCACTGAACTGCTGCTTATGCCGGCGACGATTGGATTACCCGACGGAACGGCTAGCGCACCGGTCAGCAAGTTGATTTCAGAAGTCGCAATCTGCGGGAAGATCTTCTTGATGTGCCTGATGACCAGAGCTCGGTCCGAACCGTCGGGCGGATAGTCACCATACTTGGCGTTGTACTTGTTGACCGCATCCGCAATGGTCGTGCATTCCATCGCAATAGTACGCTGCTTAACACCGCGGAAAGCAATGTTGACAGCTGGCACGATGAGCCCGACTAAGATCCCGATGATGGCGACGACCATCAGGACTTCCACGAGGGTAAAACCGCTGCGATTGGAGCGGCTTTGATTGATTGTTCGGCGGACTTGCATAACGTGCTACCCTTTTTGAAAATTTCCCAAGTGCTTCCTAAAGGCTTAAGGCTTAAGGCCAGGAACCTAAGCCTGGATTATTCATCTCCGGTAGCGGAATGCGTCAAGCATTTCGAGATTTCAGCTTATCTGCAGCCATCCGAAAGCCTTGACGGCTTCCGCTACCTTGTCTCTTCCGTGGCGCTCGCCGGTTTCTCACGAAACCAGCCACCGCATCTTCACTCGCAACTCGCTTCTTCTAAGCCAAACTGGTGATCATCGCGACCAAGGGCATGAACAACGAAATCACAATAAAGCCGACCGCCACACCCAAGAACACGATCAAGATCGGTTCAATCAAGCGTGTCAAACCTTCGGTCATCACACTCACTTCGTCGTCATACGTGTCCGCGACCTTGTACAGCATCGTGTCCAGCTCACCGGTCTCTTCACCCACGTCAACCATGTTCACCACGAGCTCGTCGATCACCCGGGCTCGCATCTTCATCAAGTAAAACGCGACCGCAAACACGGCTCCCAAGCCGGTCATGAACGCACCCACTTGCAGCAACGATTCCATCGAACCTTTGGTGGTCTTACCACCCGCAGTTCGACCGGCCGTCAAGGCAACTGACAAGACCATCACGCCGGGGAATGTACCCATCAACGCCCAGAAGAACATCGCCAGCGGATGGAATCCGGGCGTCGAGTAATCGCGCATCGGCTTGCTGATCACTTCACCTTCGCGAATCGCCTCAGTCACCTTCGCAAAGATACGCTCGAACAACGCATTACCAGCCGTCTCACGCGTAATGTTCAGGGCTTCCAAAATCGGCACACCGCTGGACACCAACGTACCGAGCGTTCGCATCGTTCGAGCCAAGATGTTCTTTTCCATCAAGGATCCGAACACCGGTAATTTCAACATGTACATGTCGTAGCCCATCCTGCCTTGCCGGAACTTGCGGACAAGTTTGGTTAGCAACCAATAGCAGAACGGGATCAGTAGCAATAAGAACCAGTACTTCACGATGTAATCGCTCATCGCGATCAACAGCAACGTTGGTGCGGGCAATTCGAGTCCGAACTCCGCAAACATCTTCTTAAACGTCGGCACGATCACGATCATGATCAAGCAGATAATACCTGCAGCGATGAAGACCACTGCCGCCGGGTAGATCAACGCGCCTTTGACCTTACGCTTCAACGCTTCCGAACTTTCCAAGAAGTCGGCGAGACGCTGAAGAATCGTCTCCAAAGCACCACCGGCCTCACCGGCCTTGATCATGTTCACATACAAGCGACTGAAGACTTTCGGCGACTTACTCATCGCTTCCGAGAGCGTCGAACCGGCTTCGATTTCATCGCAAGTATCCATCAAAGCGTTCTTGAGCTTGCCGGGCTTGTTGTTGTTCTCCAAGATCTTGAGGCTGCGCAAAATCGGCAGACCGGCGTCTTGTAGAATCGACAGCTGGCGAGTGAACGCGCAAATGTGTTTGGTCTTGGCACCGCCCATCGCAAAGGGGCGTTTTTTCTTTTGCCCTGGAGCCGTCTTGGCCGCACCCTTCTTAACCTGAATCTTGGTTACGAAGTAGCCCATCTGACGAATCGTAGTAGACGCTTCGTTTTCGTCAGCTGCCTCGATGACGTCTTTGATCTCTTGGCCAGTTGCGTCCATCGCCTCGAATTGGAAAGTAGGCATGGCATGGTCCTTATTTTAGGCTGTAGGCTTTAGGCTTTAGGTTTCAGTGTTATTCGTCAGAGTGGCTTGGACTAATCAGCCGGAAGGCGTTAGCCTCCGGTTAGATCAACAACCGGAGGCTAACGCCTTCCGGCTGATTAAGCCTACTCTTGTATCGTTTCTCGCAGGATCTCGTCGGCGGTGGTTACGCCTTGGTATGCGAAGTTCATGCCGTATTGACGGAGCGTCACCATCCCGAAGTCTGTGGCTCGGTTGCGTAATTCGTCCGTGGTGCAGTTTTCCATAATCATCTCGCGGAGCGTATCGTTCATGACCATCAGTTCGAACAGCCCCACGCGGCCCTTGTAACCGGTGTTGTTGCAGTGCTCGCAGCCCTTGCCGCGATAGAACTTCTGATTGCCCAGTTTGTCGACGTCCACTCCCAGGTCCATCAGAATTTCACGACTGACATCGGTCTCTTCGCGGCACTTGCTGCAGATGCGGCGTACCAAACGCTGCGCCAAAATGGCTTCCACACAAGCGGTAATCAAGAACGTTGGAATCCCCATGTCCTTCATACGCGTGATCGTGCTTGGCGCGTCGTTGGTGTGCAAAGTGCTGAACACCAAGTGACCGGTCAACGACGCTTGCACGGCGATTTCAGCCGTCTCCAAGTCTCGAATCTCTCCGACCAGAATCGTGTCCGGATCCTGCCGCAGAATGGCTCGCAAGCAAGATGCAAACGTAACGCCGATGTCATGGTCGATCGGGATCTGCACGATACCATCGATGTCATATTCCACCGGGTCTTCGGTCGTAATCAGTTTGTCTTCAATCGAATTCAGTTCGCTGAGTGCGGAGTACAAGGTCGTGGTCTTGCCAGAACCCGTGGGGCCTGTCACCAACACAATGCCGTTCGGGCGATCGATTAGCTTGCGGAACTGCGACAGCATGGTTTCGTTCATACCCACATTCGCCAAGTTCAACGAGACCACCGATCGGTCAAGGATTCGCATAACCGTGCTCTCGCCGAACATCGTCGGCAACACACTCACCCGCAAGTCCACTTGGTGACCACCGACCATCAATTCGATACGACCGTCCTGAGGCATGCGGCGTTCGGCGATATCGAGGTTCGCCATAACTTTGATGCGCGTGGTAATCGCGAATGCCAAGTGCCGCGGAGGAGGCACCATTTCATACAACACACCTTCGGCTTTGATCCGAATCCGAAATTCGTCTTCAAACGGTTCAAAGTGAATGTCCGCCGCGTGGTCCTTAATCGCCAACAACAGCACCATGTTCAGCAGCTTGCGAACCGGGGCGCTATCAGCCAAGGCTTCCGCGTCGGTCAAGTTGAACTTGTCCGCAGTTAACTTCGACGCAGCCGCGAACAACTCGGTATCATTGGCCAAGTCAGCCACGACGCGTTCAAACGTTTCCAAGTCCGAAGAGTAGTGCTTGTCGATCGCCGCCAAGATATCGCGTTCGGTCGATACTACCATGCGAATGTGGTAACCCAAGAACGTTCGCAATTCGTCTTGAATCGTCAGGTTCTGTGGATCGCAAGTGGCCACCGTCAGCGTATCGCCATCAAAGTGGACTGGAACAATCCGGTACATCTGAGCCATCGTCTCAGTGATTTTGTCCAACACGTCTGGCGGCAACTGCACGTCCGCCAACTGCACGGTCTGCATACCCAACTGTTCAGCCAAAGCCTGGGACAATTGATCGTCAGTGATCAAGCCCATGTCTTCGGCGATTTTGCCCAGCAGCGCACCGGGCCGCTGCTGTTGTTCGTCGAGAATGACTTCAAGCTGTTCATCAGTGATGAAGCCTAAGTCGACAAGGATTTGACCAATTCTGCGAACTGCCATGATTTATCCAAAAGTTGTGTAGCTGGGGAGTGTTTATCCCGAGCGTTTGGTTTCTAGTGGTGTTAGTTCGGTTCTTTTCAATTCATGCCGCGTGCTTGTGCATTGCGGCTTTTCGTGTTTTGTAACCCGCTGCGTTAGCGAGGGGCTCACTCGGCTTCGCTCGGGACAATGGTCCCAAGCTACTACTAATGTTCGTTGGTCTCTTCTACTGCGGCGCCGGTGTCTTCTAATCCGCGACGAGCGTTCACAATGCGTTTGGCCAAGTCGTCCGGTCGATGGCTCTTGGCCAATATGTCTTCCACGGTCACTTTGCCTTCGCGCCACAGGTTGAACAGCGTGTCGTCCATCAGCGTCATACCGAACTTGGCACCGGTCTGAATGGCTGAATTGATACGGAACGTTTTGTTTTCGCGAATCAGGTTGGCGATACCCGGCGTCACCACCAGAACTTCGTAGGCGGCCACGCGACCACCGCCGATTTTGGGCAGCAGTGTCTGAGCGACCACACCGATCAGCGAGGTACTCAACTGTGTCCGGATCTGGTCCTGAAGGTTACCTGGGAAGGCATCGATGATTCGGTTGACAGTTCCTTGGGCACTGTTGGTGTGCAACGTACCGAACACCACGTGACCTGTTTCGGCCGCGCTAATCGCCGCTTGAATCGTCTCCAAGTCACGCAACTCACCGACCAGAATCACGTCTGGGTCCTGACGCAACGCACGACGAATCGCTTCGGCGAAACTTGGCACATCGACGCCGACCTCACGCTGATTCACGGTCGATTTTTTGTGCTCGTGATAAAACTCGATCGGGTCTTCAATGGTGATGATGTGGTGGTCATGGGTCTCGTTGAGGAAGTTCACCAGACTGGCCAAGGTAGTACTTTTGCCTGATCCGGTCGGACCGGTTACCAGCACCAAACCGCGAGGACGCTGTACCATCTTCACAACCGAGTCCGCCAAGCCAAGTTGCTCGGGAGTCAGTTTGTCGTTAGGAATCTGTCGCAGCACCATCGAAATGTTGCCGCGCTGTTTGAAGATCGAAACGCGGAAGCGAGCCAACGTACCGAAGGCGAACCCGAAGTCCGAGCTGCCCGATTCCTGCAATTCCCGTTGGCAGCGTTCGGGCGCGATACTCTTCATCAGCGCCATCGTGTCATCGGGCTCGAGGACTTTGGTTTCCAGTTTGCGCATGCGACCGTGCAAACGAAAAACGGGAGGCTGCCCCACGACGATGTGAATATCGCTAGCACCTTGCTTCACGCAAGCTTGCAAAAGTTTATCAATGAGAACAGTTGCCATGATTCATTCATTGAAAAGGGTGAGCGAAATACGTTTCGCACTTAAACACACAACTCAAACGGAGGTTCGAGATGTGCGCGGTTAATGTCTTGTCTTAAGGTCACTTAAGGTCACATTACTGCCCATAAGCAGTGGGGCTAAGTGGGACAGGTCTTAGTGGGTCGCACCTGCCAGGTGCGACCAGTTCCGGTGGGTTGTTCCCGCCAGTCGCACCCGGCGGGAGCGACCCACGAAAACCGTCGCACCCGGCGGGAGCGACCCACGAAAACCGATCGCACCCGGCGGGAGCGACCCACGAAAACCGATCGCACTTGGCACAAGCGATCCACGAAAACCGGTCGCGACCTACGAAAACCGCCTGCTTTGGGAAAAATAATGTGATAAGTGGATAAGTGCAAAAAGATGAGATGGTTGGAATGGTAATCGCAGCAAAGCAAATAATTGGCGTTAGCTGGCGAATAAAAGTGCTAGCTAACAAATTGAATAATGATGGCTGCCGGACCGCTGCGCGCCCGACAGTGCCATCATAGTCAAAAGACTGCTATTTCGTCCACGAAACAGCGGATATTGCTGTGCCGAAACCAGCCCTTTTGGCAGGGTTGGCGTTACATCTGATCCCCGGACTATCCGGCTGCAATCACACCCTTGCCCTCGCGGATTTCTTTGAAGACCGTTTCCAGCGCCACCGTATCGGCTTCGGAGCGTTTGGCCGATCGGTATACCTCTTCCAGGGTAGTGTGGCCGCGAAGCACTTTGCGAACCCCGTCGCAGAACAGGGTCGTCATGCCTTCCTTGATGGCTTGTCGAGCCAACTCGATCGTGGATTTGTTCTGGAAAACCATCTCCCGAATCTTGCTGGTTACCACCATTAGTTCGTAGATACCCATCCGACCGCGGTATCCAGACTTCTGACAGTATCCGCACCCCTTACCCTTCGTGAAGGTGGCCTTCTCGGCAATGTCAGGTGGTATGCCTGCGTCGGCCAGCACGCTCTCCGGCAGCTTGATTTGGGTCTTGCAACGCTTGCAAACCGTCCGCACCAACCGCTGTCCGAGCACCGCAACTACCGAGCTGGCGACCAAATACCCGGGTACACCCATGTCTGTCATGCGTGTAACGGCACCGGGCGCATCGTTCGTGTGTAGTGTACTGAAAACCAAGTGTCCAGTTAAAGAAGCCTGGATACCCATCGATGCAGTCTCAGTATCTCGCATTTCACCCACGAGGATGATATTTGGTGCTTGTCGCAACATCGCGCGAATAATGCGTGCAAAATCGAGCCCGATGTTGTGCTTCACTTCGACCTGATTGACCCCCGGTAGGTAGTACTCGACGGGGTCCTCGGCGGTGATGATCTTCTTGTCGGGGCGGTTCATGGCATTGAGCGCAGCGTACAGGGTCGTCGTCTTGCCAGATCCGGTTGGGCCGGTCACGAGGAAAATACCGTTGGGGCGTTTGATGACGTTCGTGAAGATTTTGAAGTCACGTTCGCTGAGACCCAGCTGCCGGACGCCCACCTTGATGTTGTCTTTATCCAGCAGTCGCATAACCGCCGACTGGCCGTGGTTGGTCGGAATGATGCTCACCCGCAGGTCGAGCTCCTTCTCCCCCACTGTGACTTTGATTCGACCGTCCTGAGGGCGTCTACGCTCGGCGATGTCCATTTTCGCGAGAATCTTGATACGGGAAAGAATCGCCCCCAAAAGTCGGCGAGGTGGACTGTCGCGTTCGACCAGGATTCCGTCGATTCGGTAGCGGATGCGGACCCGGGTTTCAAAAGGCTCGACGTGAATATCCGAGGCCCGCAACTGGACGGCTTCTTGGATCATCAGGTTGACCAGTCGCACAACCGGAGCGCTGGCTTCGTCCGCTGTCTCATCGCCACCGCCGGTGGATCCGTCTTCTGAGGTTTCCGTGAAGTCAATTTGAGTGTCTGTGAATTCCTGGAGAATCGAGTCAGCGGATTCGCCTTCGACCTGTCCGTAGTAGCGATTGATGGCTTCCGAGATCGCCTCGCGGGGGGCTAGCGCCGTTTCGACTTTGCGGTTCAGGATAAACCGGAGCTTTTCGATCGTCTCGAGATCGAACGGGTCGCTGACGAGAACGCGGAGCGAATCGTCGTCGGCATTCTGGTAGGGAATCACGTTGTTTTCGCGGGCGACCGACTCGGGCACCAACTGGATGACTTCGTCGGCGATGCGGATGGTCGTCAAATCGACGTATTCGAGTTTGTGAAAAGCTGCCAAGGCTCGGTACACATCGTCCGCGGCGGCATAGCCCAGCTTGATAAGAGCATCCCCGATGGAGATATCGGTTTCGCGAGCCAAATTTGCCGCTTCACTCAACTGATCCAGACTTACGATGCCCTTGCGGAGCAGCAAATCGGTAAAGTCGCGCATCGGTTGGTCCATAATGAATCTCCAGTAGGCTGTTTAGCGGACAAGTTGCCAAGCAAGGTCGCCAATCAGGTTTGGTTGGCGGGTGAAAAGTTTTAATCGCTGCGTCGGATCGGAATTATTACCGTTCGCGGCACCGTTTGAAGTGGTACAAGCAAGGTCACCGAAACGAGAAAAGTAGACTTCGAAGACGAAGAGCATTGCAACCTTAGAATTCTACACAATCATCTTGACTGGTGGAGCATGAAGCTGTCAAGCAAAACCTTCTCTCATTCCCAGGCTCTGCCTGGGAACGCACTGCTCCGGAGGCTCCGCCTCAGCATTTCTGGCCGCGGCAATTCTGGCAGGCGGAGCCTGGGCTGTGCGACAAATAGCAATAAAGCAGAATCCGATTATGTAACTTTTGTTCCTCTTCAGGCAACACAGTCACGAACGAAGGAGCTCACCCTCGCCCCGGTAATCCGGGGAGAGGGGGACGGGGGGTGAGGGGCGCCCGGTCTGGAGTAAGCGACTTTCTCAATGGGTACTCGAGACGGTAGCACAAGGGCTTACTTAAATTGGCTTAACTTGGGACTGCCCCTCACCCCCAACCCCTAGTATGTAGCACCGTTACTGAATTGGGACAGATCGATTAGGA
>JANRMD010000360.1:0-20906 GCA_033761895.1 Pirellulaceae bacterium
TTGCTAACTGCAATGTTCACCCACCCCCCCCGCCCCCGCCCGTTCGGTTTGCACGCTCGGCTTGCAACCCGACCGGGCGGGGCCGGGAGAGCGCTTCCGCGCGATGATTTAGCTGAAAAGTCGTGATTCCACCGAGTAAACTCGGTGGCGATCGGTGAGAAGTGTCGTAAAACGTAGTAGTTTCCTTTAGTTTGGTTCAGTGAGGCGAAAAATGTTTGGTCGAGTCCTGTTCTGTTGTTTGATTTGCTTCTCCTTGATCGGCTGCAAACCGCAGGCAAACCCTGGCAATTGGGATCAAGCTCGTATTGAGGAGCACCTCAAAAAGAAGCATCAACTGGAGGAGATTTCGCTGCTGCCAAAATCCGGGGGGGGATTCACAGGCTCCGGTAAAACGAAGCTTGGCGAATCCTACATGTTCAAAGTCACGCAGGACGCCGAGGCCAAGAAGCTCAGCTGGGAATTTGAAAGCGATCGCGGCGACGTGGGCAGTGAGATTTACGAGTTCGTCAAAGCCGAGTAGGTGTTTGTTTCGAGATAGCGAATTTCGAGCGGGTGATTGGATTGTCAACTCAACCTAACGAATCACTTCAATCCATCGATTCCGTTCGCGGCCAAATTGCCTCTGAAGTAGGTGGATTGGTCTCAGCGGCGAAGCGCGTGTTTCGATTCCGAGCGGTGCTGCTGTGGGCGGCAATTGTTTGTTCGGCGCTGCTGTTCTTGATTTGCGTCGATATGCTGATTCGGCGCGAAGAGTTTGGGCTAAGGATACTATTCTTCTTGGCTTGGGCGGGTTGCGCAGTGGTGGCTGCCTACTATTGGATCAAGCCCGCTTGGACGTTCGCGCCGACGCGAGTCGATATGGCGCGGTGGATCGAACGAGCTCAACCGGAACTAGGCGAGCGATTGTCGACAGCTGTCGAGTTGGCTGAAGCCGCGCCAGCAGACGAGCGTTTTGGATCGTTGCAGTTTCGGGACGCGGCCTTGCGTGGATGGTCAGCTCTCGCGCCTCGCGTTGATTGGAAATCGTATCTTGATCATTCCAGCTGGTTACGCGCACTTGCGACGCTTGGCGGTGCACTCCTGTTCATCTTCGTCGTTGCGATTTGGCGGCCTGCGGATGTGCGTTTGGCAGTGGCACGCTTGATGGCTCCCTGGGCCGATCTGCCATGGCCGATGCAAGATCAATTGCAGTTCGTGAACCTTCCCAAAGTCATTGCCAGTGGTCAAGAGTTGAACTTGGAGATCATCGACCTGCAGGCACCTTTGCCTGAGACGATCAACTTGCTGTTGAGATATCCTGAATCGGATTCACCGCAAGAGTTGATTACTTATCCGGCTAAGAACATGGCGGATGTCGCGCTTGCCACAGTGCCCAATGTCGATCAGCCGATTGAGATCCGTGCGGTTGGTGGCGATGACGACCAAATGGGGTGGCAGCGAGTTGATGTGGCCCAGCCACCCAAGCTGGAGTCCTTTCGCTTCAAGATACAACCACCGGAATACAGTGGTCGGCCTGCCAATGAGATTGTAGGCAATCGCATCCAGGCGTTGGTCGGGAGTCGGATTCAGTTCCTAGGGCGTTTCGCAGAAGCAGTTCAAAAGATTGAAGTGGCCAAGCAATCGAAGGCGACGGATAGCCCCCAAGAAACCAAAGTGGAATTGGCGGCTGTCGAAGTGAGCGCCAATGGTCGCGATTTCGAATGGCAGGTAAGTGATGAGCACAGTCTGTTGGGAGTGCAAACCTGGCGTTGGAAGGTTACCGCCAGATCGGAACTGACTATTGAGTCGCCTGAGATATGGTCGGTGGAGTTGATTGCCGATGCAGTGCCAGTGGTTACGTTGAAGGAGCAGGAACTGCCGCAGTTGTCTCCTGAGGCGGCGTTGGTAATCAAAGGGAACGCGACGGATGATCTAGGCTTGGTCGATGTGTCACTGCGTTGGCAAATTGAAGGCTCGGATATGGTCGAACCCGGCAAGTTTTCGCTGTGGGGCGCTGGCAGTGGCGAGGTATCGGAGCAGCGTGAATTCGCTGTCGATCGGACTTGGCAACTCGATAGCAGTGTGGGACTGCTCGCCGGCCAGCGACTGAACCTGTGGCTTGAAGCTAAAGATTCGTTAGGTCAGGTGGGCAAAAGCAGCACGCAGTCGCTGGAGGTTCGGGAGGCGGCTGACGTGCTGGAGTCGATTGCCGAGCGTCAGTCACAATTGCTGGAGCAAGTGCGGGCAATCACCGAGGCACAGCGTCGTAACAGTCAATTGGCCGCGCGCAGTCGCGAGATCGTGGAGCAAGCCGATTCAGTGCGACGTGAAGAGATCGACGCGCTAGCGAACGTTGCTCAGATGCAACAATCAGTAAACAATCAACTAAGCGCCGAGCGGAATAGCATCGCTGAGAGCTTGAAAACCTTGTCGCAGTTGTTGGAAAACAATCAATTAGCCGATACTGAAATCGCTGAGCAATTAAAGTCTCTATCTCAACGTATCGAGAATGTCACCGCCACTGAACTTACCCAAGCCCTCAGCGACTCGCAGCGCGCCTTGGAACAATCTAAGGCGGATGCCTCGGCCAATGCCAAGCCCAGCAAGGCGCTGAAGGATGCATTGGTTGCTTCTGAAGCGAGTCAGAATGAAGCTCTTGCCGAACTTCAAGGGCTGACCGATCGTTTGGCGCAATCGGAAGCCTTGCGAGTTGTCGAGCGCGAGCTGGGGCAGGTACTGAATCAACAGCAGTCGTTGCGCCGCGACACGGACAATCTGGAATTGCGACGCTTGGCTGGAATGAACAAAGAGGATTTTCAAGCCAACCGAGCTGGCTTACAGGCTGACCAGCAAGGTTTAGCGCAGTCGGTTGAGCAGTTGCAAAAGCGAGCCAAGGCACTCGCCGAAGCGATGCCAGCTGAACAAGCGGCTCTTAAGTCACAGGTCGAGCAGGCTATCGAGCGACTGACGAAAGATCAAGTGAGCAGCGAGATGCGCTCGGCAACGGACAGTATTGCCAACGACCGCTTCGTCGAAGCTACGGAGATTCAGGCGGCAGTGGTGGAATCGCTACGCGATGCTCTGCAGAAGTTGAGCTCTTCGATGGCTCGCAACCTTGAAGGGCAACTTGGTCAAATGCGATCGACCGCCACGGAACTCAAAGAGCTGGCAAGTGAACAAGCTGAGTTGGCGCAGAAACTTGGTGGCGCGGATGCGGCACGTAAGGCATCCGAGCTGGGCAATGAGCAACGAAGGTTGCAACAACAAACGGAAGACCAAAAATCCAGAGCTGGTCAGTTGGGTGATAGCCAAACCGAGCAAGCACTCAATCAAGCAACACAGTCGCAGCAATCAGCGGTGGATGCGGTTGAAAATGGTGAGACAGCGACGGCGGCCAAACAGGCTCGCGATGCTGCCAAGCAACTGGCCGATGCGGCGAAAGATTCCGAGAAGCGAGCCAAGGAGTTGGAACGCGAAGTGGCTGAGCAGCAACTGATGCAACTCGGGGCGGCTCTTTCGCAACTTGTCAGTCAACAGCAACCGATTGTTGAAAAAATGTACGAAGCCTCTCGGGTGCAATTAGATGTTCTGGGAGAAGAAGAGAAGAAGACTGCGGAGCAGGACATTCGGCAATTGGCAAGTCGCCAGGAGGCGGTCCGTCAAATGGTTCGAGACGTTCGCGAAAGAGCGGATAAGTTACCGGCCTTTGATTGGGCGTTGGAGCAAGCCGAATTGGACATGGCTCGCGCTGTGGCGGCGGCGCAGAGATTCAGAATAGCACCCGATGCGACCGATTCAGCCACCCGAGCGCTCCGCAAACTCGAACAAGCTGCGACGGCGATGAAGCGTCCAGATCAAAAGCCTCAGTCGCAGGAAAATTCGGAACAACCAGAAGAGAAAGCCGATCCAGATGAGAAGTCGAAGGGGCGTGCGGTTCCACCCATTGCGAGTTTGAAGCTCTTAAGAGGCTTACAGTCGGATGTCAACGCAGAAACCAAGCAACTGAGCGAGTCTGGCTCTATAATGGCACCTGAGCGAGCACAACGTCTGCAGCAGCTTTCGGATCAACAGCAAGCCCTCGGTCTGCAACTGGAACAAATCCTTCGAGAACTTAAGGCTTCGATGGACACCAATCAATGAGTAAGCAACGACTATTGGCAATGATCATGTGGGCGGGTTGCTGGTTCAACTTGAATGCTGTTGGCCAAGAGCAACCGCCGAAGAACCCTACACAGGCACCTACTCAGGCGCCAACTCCATCGACTTCGAATGAGTTGGTCGAAGGTCTACTTGACTTGCTCAATGAGCCGCCTGCGAAGAACCCCGCAGAAGCTCCCAAGCAACCGTTGACACCCGCTGATGTGGGGCTGGAGGGGGAGGATTTGGGAGAAGCGAGTGAGAATCCGCTGTTGGCCGTGCGTCAAAGTATGCTGATCGCTGCCGGGTATCTGCGTCGTGACGGTGCCAATGCGGAGACGATGAAATTGCAGTCGGATATTGTGCGGCGGCTAGATGACTTGATCTCAGAGTTGGAAAAGGCGCAAGGCAAAGAGGACCAGTCACAGCAAGACTCGCAGCAAGAAGCGTCTTCGCAGTCCAATGCGCAGAAACAACGCGAACAACAAAGCCGCTCGCAGACGGTGAAATCACGTCCCGGAGAGCGCAAGGACTCTGAAACGGGTGAAGATCGAGCTGATCGCCAAGGGGAGCCAGAGAACCCGCCAACGCAGCGCGGTAACGGTGGTAGTGCGACAGTTGAGCTGGCGGATGCAAAATCGTTGCAACAGGATGTGTGGGGACAGTTGCCGTCACGTGTGCGGCAGCAGATGCAATCGAGGATGGTTGAGCAGTTCTTGCCTGCGTACAAAGAACAAATCGAAGCCTATTTCCAGGCGTTGCTCAAATGATGCGTTCGGCCTCGCAATCATGGAACCGGCGACGAATGCTGCAAGTGATGGCTGGCGGCGCGATCAGCGCTACAGCGTTGTCGCGTGGAAGTATTTGTCACGCAGAGGATTTCCCGGCGCGCACCGATCTCGATTCACTTTATGACAAAGATGTGGACGAAGCGGTTCGCAAGGGATTGGCGTTGCTGGTAAGTCGCCAGAATGCCGATGGCAGTTTTTTATCCAACGACTGGGGGCGGGATGCAGGTGTCTGCGCGCTGGTTGGGCTGGCTCTGCTGAGTCGCGGAGTGAGGAGTGGGTTTGGAGCGCCAGGTAAGTGTTTGCAACTGATCGGCAACTACTTAGGTGAGCATGCACAAGAGAGTGGCATGGTTGTGGTTGCAGGGTCGCCCAGCCATGGGCAGATGTACGGTCATGGTTTCGCGACGTTGTTTTTGTCGGAGTTGTATGGCACTACGCCTGCGACAGATATTCGGCCGAAGTTGAGTGCTGCGGTTGAGCTGATTGCGCGTTCGCAGAATGAGCAAGGTGGTTGGCGCTACGAGCCGCGACCTTACGAGGCAGATCTCTCGGTTACCGTCTGCCAAGTCATGGCGCTCAGGGCGGCGAGGAACGCCGGCATTGGTGTCGCAAAGGAGACCATCGATAAAGCGGTCGACTATATTCGGCGCAGTCAGAATGCTGATGGCGGTTACATGTATCAGTTGACTGGTGGTGCGAGCCGATTTCCGCTGACGGCTGCTGCGGTGGTGGCACTCTATAATGCCGGTATCTATGAAGGGGAAGAAATCGATTCGGCGATTGCCTACTTGCAAGCGAATCTCTCAGCCAACAGTTCGCTTGAAAGAAACAGTTTTTTTTACTACGCCCATTACTACTCTGCGCAGGCCTTCTGGTTGCGGGGTGGAGCGGCTTGGGATCAATGGTATGGACGATTGCGAAAGATCTTGCTTTCGCTTCGAATTGCTCAGGGCGGCTGGTTTGACTACAACAGCATCGAGTATGGAACGGCCATGGCTTGCTTGATCTTAAACATGCCTAGAACTGTGCTGCCGATTTTTCAGCGATAGGATGGTTTGGTCTTGAGTGTCGAGTTGAGCGCGAATGCAAGATTCCGAACAGAGAGTTGCACCCCAAGTAAGCTCTACCTCAGAAACCGTGGTGGCCACGATTTTGGGTGTTGTGGTGGCAGCCATACCAACATGGTTGATTGCTCGAAGCAATAGCTTAGAGATGGCTCTCGGCATGGGCATGGTACTGATTCCGCTCTTGGGTCTGATCGGCTGGGCTAGCGGGAGTGCGAAGGCTCTTGCGATAACCTTGGGCGGCATTCTGCGCGTGTTTGTAGTTGCGACGATTGGAAATGCAACGAATTCAACCTTAGCGCAGAAACTGCTCCTACCCGATTCCGAGATCGATTTTGACGAATCACGTCGACAAACCTTGGCTGTTCAGCAGCGAATTGAGTCTGCCGAGACGGTCGAGGAGTTGGATGAAGTGATCTCGCTCCTGCAGCGTCGCCGCCGCTTTGTGTATCGTCGCCGCGTAGTTCTTGTTATCTCGGCGATTGTGGCGATTATGGTGACGGGCATCTGCATGTGGGATTGGCTGTCGCTGCGACGTATGGGCGGGGCCTATCTATTGCCCTCAAGCTTTAAGGAGACCGAATTCGAGAATCTTTGGTTGATCTTTCCCGTCGTGCTTGTGCTGCTGGCTGTTCCGTTAGCAGTTTGCTTTGCGAGCTACAGCAAGCGTTATTTTGTTGGATGTTTGTTACTGAGCATCTATGTTGGCTTGGCTTTTTATTTTTTGTTTCATGCAAACTTACCCACACTTCAGATTTGGCTTCCACCCGGCATCGTATACGTCGTTACTAGCGGCGTTGGTCTACTTGCGGACTGGGTTCCGCTTGGAGATAGTGACGCGAGTGCGGCAGACGTTGGCGGGGCAACATGACTTCTTAATAGTACGGATTGGTGTACTGTGCTGAAAACGTTCTTGTGGTCGTCTTCGATCGCGTGCTCACCGAAAAAGAGCTGATTGCATTTAAGTCATTTTCAAAACAACCGATTGTGCTATGAACAACTTAAATCGC
The DNA here is from genome assembly GCA_033761895.1 of Pirellulaceae bacterium. Lineage (GTDB taxonomy): Bacteria > Planctomycetota > Planctomycetia > Pirellulales > Pirellulaceae > Aureliella. The sequence goes on from JANRMD010000360.1 coordinate 6,982, forward strand.
CGGAACTTTCTCGAACTTGCGATCGCTGCCCCGATGATCGCCTCCATCGCTCAATCGGTCCTTGCGGCTGAGAAACGAGCGCCGCGTATCTTGCTGCGATCCTCGTGGCAAACGGTGAATATTGGCGACATCGCTCATACGCCCGGCGTACTTGCGATATTGGAAAAGCACTTTCCGGAAGCTGAAGTGCGGTTGTGGCCAAGCAACGTGAACAATGGCGTCGAAGAGTTGTTGAGAGCTCGTTTTCCACAAGTACGAATTGTGAAGGGGGCTGTGGAGCTGAAGTCAGCTTTTGCGGAATGCGATTTTCTACTGCATGGATCGGGGCCTTCACTGGTCGCTGAAAAAGATGTTGTGCGCTGGAGCAAGGAAACTGGTAAGCCTTACGGAGTATTTGGCATTACGTTCTCGATAACGAATTCAACTGCCACCAAGCCGGCTGGTGATAGCGCAGTTGCAAATACGATTGAAGTGCTCAGCGGTGCGAAGTTTGTATTCTTTCGCGACTCTGTTTCGCTGGAGTTGGCTAAAGCGAAAGGTTGTACTTGCCCGGTGATGGAGTTTGGGCCAGATGGTGCATTTGCGACCGATTTGCAGGATGATGCCAAGGCGGTCGCGTTCCTCAAGGCCAACGGATTAGAGTCGGGCAAGTTCCTGTGCTGCATCGCGAGACTGCGTTATACGCCGTATTGGAGAATTCCGGCCAAGAAGGTGGCACTCGACGAAACGAAGCACACACGCAATGAAGCGATGAAAGAACACGACTGCCTGCCACTGCGCGAAGCGATCAGGCTGATCGTGCGGAACACGGATCTAAAGATCTTGCTTTGTCCTGAAGACGAGACTCAGATGGCGGTCAACAAGGAACTGTTGTACGACAAGCTAGAAGACGAAGTGCGAGCGCGTTGTGTGTGGCGTGAGGATTACTGGCTGACGGGCGAGGCGGTGAGCACCTATCGACGCAGCGCAGGATTGTTTGGTCACGAGATGCATTCACCGATCATGTGCGTTGGCAATGGGATACCTGCGATTGTCTGCCGGTGGAGCGAGCAGACAAGCAAGGGAATAATGTGGCGTGACATCGGATTGGGCGAGTGGTTGTTTGATTTCGACACAGATGCCGATGTGAGAGCCTTGCCGGCGGCTGTGCTTGCGATGGCTCAAGATCCAGCGGGCTCCAAAGCCAAAGCTGCCCGAGCTAAAGAGTTCGTGGAGCAACGTCAGCGCGCAATGGTGGCTGCGTTGACCCAATAATCAACAAGCCCTCAAGCATTTCGAGGACCAGCCGGCGGGGATGTTGCGACTCGGCGAAGCGTAGGCTGCTATCAAACTCAGCCCTCGTCGCCATTCGTCACCGCGTCTCAAGTTAGTGAGAAACCGAACGATCCGCAGAGTAAATCTGCGGGATTAACCGATGGGCGTTAGCCCCGGTTTTTGCTCTGGTAACCGCCGCTAACCCTTCAAGCATTTCGAGAGTACTGAGGCGAGTGAGTTTGTGAGCCGTCGGCTCACTAAGAAAACAGACCGCTAGCGCCGTCGGCTCAGAAACCGTGCCGCAGTTATTCATCCGCCCTCAAGCATACCGAGAGTACCGCGGTGTCCCTCCGAAAGCCTTGACGGCTTCCGCTACCGCATTGAATCGAGGGAATCGAAATTGCTCAACAAACCCAAAATCTAATGTGGCTAGAGCACTAGTGCTCTAGCCTCAAGCCTGCTACCGGCGCCATGGAAGGATCGGGTTCGCATCGCGGCGTTCAGCAACTTCGGGGAACATCTGCTGGAAAGTTGATTCAAGATTGTGAAACGGTCGGCGCTGCATGTTCAAGTTGTCCAGCGTGCCCGTGACTTCGATCATCATCGCTGAAGCGTAAGGTGAGTCGGAAAGCAGAGGATCGATCAGCCGTCGACGACCAGCAAACGTGTACAGCTCAAGTTCGATCTCGCGACGATGGTTCGTCCAGCCTTTACCGACGAGTCGCAATACGTCTCCTTCACAGGCAACTTTGAGCGGGATACGGTCGCCGTCGAGAGTAAAGTCAATGTCGGCTGTATTGAAGGCGGAATCATCTTTGCTGACCGCCGGCGTTAGACTGAGCAAACGTACCATGAATGGCAGTTGATAGAGCTTGGCGTCGCTCAAGTGAATCTTGCCTGATCCATTGAAGGTTTGAGGATTCCAAGGCACACCATTGAAGTCGACTTCGGCGTCGCACAGCCCCTGCGTGCTGGCTCGGTTGACACCTACATCTTGAAGCAGCGCAGAGAGTTCGGCGCCTTTCAAGTTGGCTTTGACATAGAATTTGCCCATATCGAGCCGCCCTTGGCCAGATACCGTAAGTTTGCCTCCTAGACCGTCAGCCGTAATGTCGGGTGCGGGTTTACCTGATGGCTGCGGCAAGGCTTCGCTTACCGAACGACCAAAAAACAGTTGACTGCCCAGCAACGCAAACGGCCCCTTCAGTCCTGTCACCGGAACGCCCTTGAGAGTCAAAGCGCCAATGTCTGCCTCTCCGGTTGCGGTAATCGACTTGCCGTCGTTCTGGCCCCGCATAACAACAGTTCCACGTATCGCATCCACGTAGTTGCCTTCACTGAGCTGGACATCTTCGAGGTCAAGTTCGCAGTCCCATTGGCTCGTGATGCCTTGTTCGTTGCTGGGCGTTAACACGATTTCACTGTTGCCAAGCACACTAATTGGCCCTCGTAAATCGAGGTTCAATAATGAATGCCGAATGCTCTCCGGCAAGGCTTGGAGCAGTTGGTTGTTAACTAGAAGCCGAGTTGTCGGCAGCCAGTTGATATTCGCAATCCATTGCTCCTTCTTCACATCGCGAGCACAAACACCCTTGACTGAAACTCGACTTGCACCGTTGGCGGCCGAAGCGGATTCAATCTGAATGTGCCCTGGCGAGTAAATGATGTTGCAAGCCACATCGGTCAACCAATAGGGGAACTCACGCGGATACAATCGCAGTGATCGACCACTGGCTTCGTTGGACTTGCTGTCTTCGCGCAGCGAGACGACGAGATCGACCGGCTTGTCAGACGCTAACCTAACGATGCGCACGTCAATTTCATCTATCGCACCTGAGGGTTGCAGCTGACTCCAAAGATATTGAGCATCCTTGGGAAGGGCATTTTGGAGCTCTTCCTCCATCGGCACAGCGAGGGCTCGGAAGTGCAAATCGAGCGGCGCAGGACCTGACTTTACGGCTAGCCACCCGCCGGTGCACAAGATCCGTCCGCTGTCGTTGCGGCCCTCAAATTGATCCAGCCGCCACAAATCGTCTTCGGCTGTAATTCGACCCCGAATATCATAAATAGGATACGCAAATCCATCGTATCGAATCGTGCCATTGAAGACATTCGCGTCGATCTTGCGATGCCAAATGTCACCCGGCGCAGAACTGCGAGTGAAGGTGGCATTGGTCAACTGCACCACACCCGCGGGGTGCAAGGTTCGCACGAAGTGCTCGGCTGGAGTCCGTTTCGTACCGACAGGTGTCAGGGCTGAAAGCAATTGCTCATCGACCGAAACCGCTCCTTGCGTATGGCAGTTGATTTCACCGAACCAAGTCCCATTCGAATTGCTCAGCAGGACGCTGCCTGCTATTGGTTGCCCACCAGCGAAGCCAGACAGCGACTCACTGCTTACTTGCCCGTCCGCAAACTCCACTCTGCCCCTGACGTTCTCGATCAGATACGGAAACAACCAGGGAGTCATCGATACTTTTCGGCAATCAAAACTAGCGGTCGTCGATAACTTCTTACCATCGAACATCAATCGCACACTCGCGTCGATTGTTCCCTCAACTTTGAGCCGATCCCAGTAGACCTGCCACTGTTTTGGTAGTGAGTCATAGAGGCGACGATCCAGTTCAAGGTTCTTGGCTTTGGCAAAAATCGAAATCGGTACATCGAGCGTAAAGCCCTCGATGTCGGTATCCAGTTCCAAGGACGTACTGCCACTGGTCGCACTCAAACCACGCAGTTGCAACATCGAATTGTTGCAAAAGAACTTGCCGTTCAAGTTATCAAGTGGGTAGGGCAAGCGAGCGTCCTGCAAGCGTCCGTCTGTCAATTGCCCGTCGCGAACAGAAAATCCAGGCTTCTGATTGGGACGACTAAAGACCTCATAAGAAAAGGAGGCTTCGCACTCCAGTCCAGCCAACTGGACCAAGTACTGCGTTACCTGTGGCGGTAGGTTCTCGATCAATTCATGCGTGAATTCAAATCGATTGACTTTGCCTGCTACATTCCAGGTTCCATGCAAGGCATCTAGCCAGCCCTGCATAGAAACACGCTCCATCAAACCACTGCTGCTCGCCGAAAGATTAATCGACAATGCGGACAGCGAACCAACGGCAGCCACTTCGCTCTGTGTGACAGGTGCAATACGGCCATCGATGTCGTGAATGACCGTTACCGGGGATCGTGGGGAATTGTCACGATTAACTTTCAAGATCGCTTTGTGAATCACCACCACCGGTGGACTTGCGTCGTTGGTTTTCTGCGGCTTAAGTTCTTCGATGGACCATTTTCCATTTGCCTGGGACCATGCCTCTAACTGAACGCCAAACAAGTCGAGTTGTTTGACTTTGATGGTTTGCTGGATGAAATGAGCTATATCGAGATCACCAGCCAATACCGCGCGTTCGCAGTTCAAAACTCTCCGCGGCTTCGCAGTCGAGTCGCTCTTGATGGCCATCTGCAGATCGTTGATGACGATATCGCCGCGCTGGTTGTAAGCGATGCGACCGATGTAGACGCTGGCGTTCGGGAAGTATTCCTTCATCCGTTCCGTGACGGCCACGTGAAGCTGGCGATCAAACTTTCCGATCACCGCTTGGTAGCTGAGGATGGCTGCTACTGCCGCCAAAACGATCACCAACCAGAGTAGAGCTGGACCTTTGCGAGGACAGTCGAGTCCATATCGCGGTGAAGTTGGCTTCGAAGTGCGCGCAGGCGATCCCCCACGGCCATCAGCCGCTGTTGACTTCGCTTCAGTTTGCTGTGCGATCTTTCGAGGCACTTCCTTGCGCCTTTAGCTTCACCCAAACACCGGCTAATCCCACACCCGCCAGAACCGTCAGTACCAACACGGCTGGTTCACGATAGCGGATCGAGCCCACGAAAATCATGTGCAACCAAGTAAAGTAAACCGCCGGTAGCCAATAGAATTTGACTCCCCAACCGTCACTCTCAAACCTCATGTTGCGTTGCCGAAAACTGCCAATACAAGCCAACGTTAGTATGCCAAAACAGCCTATCGTAAGCGCTATTCGCAGAGTACCTGATCCTATATCTCCACCGTTAGGCCAAAGGGACCAGGTTCGCAAGAATTTTCGCCATGCTAGCAAAGCGACCTCGCCCGGATGTTCCTTGATCCAGGCGATCGAGGCCTGTTGAGCCCGACGGTTCAAGCGAAATTCAAAAGTACTGCGCAAGCTTTCGCTAGCATTGTCTTCGGCTCGCTGTTCTTCGGAGAACTCCGCCATGAACTCCATCCCTTCGTCGCTGCCACCGGTGGCTCCGGCGTGCAGGCCATCGTACAAGCTCGGTCCCACTTGCAAGGTTGTTAACACAAACTCGCCCGTGACGTGAGCGTTGCGAATCCACCAGGGACTCATCACGATCACGATGCCCAGTACTGTTCCACCAAAGATAGCTGTGTGTTTCCAGCGTTGAGGCCCAAACAACATCCCCAAGGCAAACAGCATCGGTGCGAAAAGCAACCAGCTAGGTCGCGCCAAAACGGCCAACCCGGCTATGCAACCTGCGGCCACTCCGACCAAGACACATCGGCGAATCGAAGAGCTTTTCCAAGCCATCTGCCACAGCAGCAGGTAAATCAACATCAATGGACAGAAGATGGCCTCGCTGAGAATCACAATACTCATCCCGATTGCACCGGGATATGTGGCAGCCAGAAAGCCCGCCAAAAGCATCGCGGTATTGCCTGATACGCGATTCCCAAGCAACATGATCAATCCAACGGCGATGGTTCCCAGAACGCAGCCAAGCGTGCGCGCGGCCCAAACGGCGGATTGTTCATCTTCGATTAGCGTGCACGGTGCCAGAACAAGTGGATACACCGGAGCCCGAAAGATACTTGCGTCTGGACTGCCGTACTGGTAAGGGAGTCCGCGCGCCAATTCGCTGGCGAGAATCCAATAACTGTGACTGTCGCCGAGCCGAAACAGATGCCCTTCTTGGGCTGCCGTACGGTGCCAATAACTGGCCGCCGCAATGCGCAACACGAAAGCCAGTGTGAGCACAGCGAGTACGCATCCGCGCGTCGCTCGCTGATTCATATCTTGACGATTTTTGCGAGAGTCAGATTACTCGACATGATCCTCGTCTTCGTCTTCTTCCATGTCCTCATCATCTTTGTCATCCTCGTCCTCGTCATTATCCTCTTTTTGCTTCTTGCGATTAGCGGCCTTTGCTTTTTCGGCTTCTTCTTTCTCTGCAGCCTCAGGCTTTTTGCGATTAGCTTTTTGTGCCGCTTCTTCGGCTTTCATGATCGCTTCAGCCGCAGCTCGCTTCACTTTCTCTACCTGCAGCTCAGCCATCCGTTTGGTTTCGATGAGCGCCTTTTCTGTGTTCAACTGCTCTTGAGCGACCGCTTGCAACTTGCGTTTTAGGTCCTCGCTCTGCTCTAGCACGCCTTCAAGCTTTTCTAGGGCGCGATTCCGTTCTTGAGTCACGCGTTCGAGTGCTTCCTGGTGTGCATGCTCCGACGGTTTTCCAAACGGTATAGCGCCTTGTAGCGGACGCTCCTCAATCTTCTTTTCGCGGATGTTCATGCGTTCTTTGGCTTCGGCAGCCTGCTGATTGGCTTGATCCACCCGCTTCTCGGCTTCTTGCATGTGCATGCGCAGCCGCATTTCGGTCATTTCCATTTTCATTTCGAGCTCGCGCTCTTTCATCTTCAACTCCGCCTTGAGCTGCAGATTCTCTTCCTTGAGCTGTAAGTACTGACGCACTGCGGGCGAGTTAAAGATGCGGTCCATCGAATCGAGCTCAGGTCCTGGTCCGTGCATTTGGGCAGGCATAGCTCCCGGCCCGTGCATCGGCCCAGGTCCCGGTCCGTGCATAGCTCTCGGCCCGTTCAGTGGTCCCGGCCCGTTCAGTGGTCCCGGTCCGTTCAGTGGTCCCGGTCCGTTCATGGGGCCATTGCTTCTTCCGCCGTTGGGTCCATTGAAGTTGCCGGGCCCGCTATCCATACCACCGCGTATCCACGGCCTTGGTCCCTGATCGCTGGGTCCCTGTTCACGAGGGCCCTGTTCACGAGGGCCCTGTTCGCGGGGGCCCTGTTCGCGGGGGCCCTGATCACGAGGTCCCTGATCACGAGGTCCCTGATCACGGGGTCCCTGGTCGCGTGGGCCCTGGTCGCGCCCAGGACCATCATCGTTTGGACGGCGTCCATTGGGTTTGTTGTTTTCAGGGTTGTTGTCACGGTTGTTCTCCCCTGGGCCAGCGTCTCTGCGTAGGTCTGAATCGCGAGGGGGAGCGCCACGGACCTCGCCTACCTGATTTGCATTTCCGTTCGGTCCAGCTGGACGATCAGGTCTATCCGGTCGATCAGGCCGACGTGGTGAATCTGGGGGTTCTGGGCGGTCTGGCTGGTTGGCGCGGTCAGCGTTGGGCCGATCGCTTTGCTGCCGATCCCGAAGAGGAGCTAGAGGTAACTCCTGCACAACACGGGGCTGCTCTCGCCGACGCTGTTCGGGCCGGCCTTGTTCGGGCTGCCCTTGTTCGGGCTGCCCTTGTTCGCGCTGGCTCGCTTCACGCTTGGGTAGTTCTTGAATGACGTCACTCGGCTGGGGCAGTTGTGTATCTCGATCCCCGGTTCTTCGTCGCAATTGCGACTCCTGATTGGGCTCGATGATCGCTTTCGGACCTTCCAGGTTCACTAGGATCTGAAGCGGCTGCGGAGGCGTGGCTTGTGGAGGCGCTGTTTGCGGCGGTATAGTTTGAGGCAGTATAGTTTGTGGTTGGGTAGTATCCGCGGGTGCGGGAACTGGATTGACAACGACCGTGGGCACTTCTGTGCCGACACTAGGCTGCTGCCCAGACAGTTGCAACACAATCACCTTCAACTGATTGGGAGCGTCAGGTGAGACAGTTGCATGAATCGTGAATTTGTTGTCACCACTCGACTGCGCAGTGACTGCCTGGGGATTGGCTGCTGGATTGGCCGGTTGTGGATTGGCCGGTTGCTGTGTGTAGGAGACTAGCATCGACGCCTTGGGTTTGCCCGATTCAATGCCACCCAGCTCCAGTACACGCCCCATGCCTGGATAATACTTGGGTAATAAGATCGCATCAGCGTAACCCAAGGAATTTTGCGGGGCACTTTGCTGAGCATCCGCATGCGTTGCTAAGCCACTTACCGAAGCGATCGACAACGAAGCCATCGATAGCCGAAGTAGTCGACGAAATTCCCTTGCATATGTGCTCATCACAGTTCCTCCAGGTTTTCAAAGTGGCCTAATCCCGCGAACGTCCATTGTAGCATAAACTGTTGCAAAATTGCTTACTATGAATGTCCTACAACAAGCACACCCAAAGGCGATTGGAAGTCGGCGGTAAATTCTGGGTACCGGAATGCGTCAAACATGTCGGGGTAATCTCGTAGCGGAATGCGTCAAGCATTTCGAGAGTACTGCGGTGGCCCCTCGAAAGCCTTGACGGCTTCCGCTACCCAGTAATCAACAATCAACTTGGCTCTGACGGCTTCCGCAACACAGGATTTAAATTTTCCAGGTGAGCCCAAAAGCTACACCTTTCGCAACAAGAAAACGGAGTTCTCGAATGTCTGAAACCCACCGCCTCCCAGCTCGCAGTGAAGTGCCTGAGTCAGATTGCTGGGATTTGTCGAGCCTATATGCCAACGACGAAGCTTGGGAGGTGGATTTCAAGAAGTTCGAAAGCCAGATTCCACGTTACGCTGACTTTCGCGGCAAACTTGCCGAAGGTGCAAAAGTCATCTGCGAGCTGCTCGACTTCGACCTCGAAATGGACCGGCTGGCCGAGCGACTTGGGACGTACGCATTCCTGCGAACTACCGAAGACCAAGCCAACAACACTTACCAAGCCCTAACCGGTCGCTTTCAGAATATGTCCGTTCGGGCTGGGCAAGCGGCCAGCTACATGCGGCCAGAAATGCTGGCAATCGCTCCTGATAAGATGGCCGCAATCATCGCTGACCCGACGCTAGCAAAATACCGTTTGCTGCTCGAACGCATTGTCCGCTATCGAGCGCATACTCTCTCGGATGCCGAAGAATCGCTGATCGCGCTCCAAGGCGAAATGGCTCAGACGGCCGGAAAAGTCTTCCGTCAGCTCAACGATGCAGACTTGAAGTTCGGCGAAATCGTGAACGAAAAGGGGCAGTCCGTCGAACTCAGCAATTCGACCTTCAGCCAATTCATGATCGCTCCAGTCCGCGGTGTCCGCAAAGCTGCCTTTCATCAATACTACGAACAATTCCAAGCTCATGAAAACACGCTCGCCGCAACTCTGGCCGGCAGTATTCATACGGACGTCTACTACGCTCGCGCCCGCAAGTACCCGTCGGCCCTCGAGTCCTCTTTATTCCACGACAATGTACCGATCTCCGTCTACGACAATTTGATCAGTGCCGTTCGTTCGAACCTGCCCGGCGTGCATCGTTACTTTGACATGCGCCGCAAAAAAATGGGACTCGACGATATCCACCATTACGATACTTACGTGCCCATCCTGACGGACATGGAGCAGGATCGGCCTTGGGATGACGCAGTCGAAACGGTCATCGATTCCCTCAAGCCGCTGGGTACAGAGTATGGTCAAGCACTTGCCAAGGGACTTCGCGGACGGTGGTGCGACCGCTATCCAAACAAAGGCAAACAGAGCGGTGCGTTCAGCTGCGGGACCTATGACGCGGATCCCTACATCTTAATGAACTACAAGTCCTCGGTGCTCAACGACCTCTTCACACTCACGCATGAAGCCGGTCACTCGATGCACAGCTACTACTCGAAGCGCAACCAACCGTTCCAGTACTACAACTATACGATCTTCGTTGCCGAAGTCGCCAGTACCTTTAATGAACAACTGCTGACTCACTATCTCCTGCAGAGCACGACTGACAAGCGGTTGAAAGCCTATCTGCTAAATCACGAAATTGACAGTATTCGCGCCACGGTAGTTCGGCAGACCATGTTTGCTGAGTTCGAAAAGAACACGCACGAGATGGCAGAACGCGGTGAACCGCTGACCGTAGAGTCATTCCGTGCGACTTATCGCAAGCTGCTCGACGCTTACTTTGGCCCCAATTTTGTCGTCGACGACCAGCTTTCGCTCGAGTGCTTCCGCATCCCGCACTTCTACCGAGCATTTTACGTTTACAAGTACGCCACCGGCTTATCGGCCGCGATTGCCTTGTCGCGCCGGGTGCTCGAAGGGGGCGAGTCCGAGCGAGCGGATTACTTGCGATTTTTGAGTAGCGGCTGTTCCAAAGATCCGCTCGACTTGCTCCGAGACGCCGGCGTCGACATGGCCGGCCCCGAACCCGTCCAAACAGCCCTCAAGCACTTCAGCAACTTAGTCACCGAACTAGAAAGCCTAGCTTGAGACTTGAGCACCAAGAACCAAGAACCAAGAACCAAGAACTAAGAACTAAGAACTAAAGATTAATGCCCCGTTCTGCTTACATCCACATTCCCTTCTGTAAGCACCGCTGCGGGTATTGCAACTTCACGCTGGTGGCGGGACGCGATGATTTAGCTTTCGATTTCCTGAGGGCTCTTGAACTGGAAATGGATCGGACGCTGGCTGATAAGTCCGTCGAGCTCGATAGCCTGTTCCTGGGCGGCGGCACCCCGAGCCATCTATCGGTGCCCAATCTGGCTCGGCTACTGGAGATTCTAAAGTCACGGTTTTTGCTGGCTGCCAACGCTGAATTTTCGTGCGAAGTAAACCCGCTGGATTGCACAGCGGAGAAGCTCGACTTGCTCAAGAGTGCCGGAGTCAATCGACTCAGTGTCGGCGGTCAATCTTTTCAGCCGCGAAAACTGCATCGCCTACAGCGCGATCATTCAGGCCAGCAGCTTCGCGACGCTCTGCAGCGCACGATGCAGGAATTCTCGAATGTATCGCTAGACCTAATCTTCGCGGTTCCCGGCGAGACCATCGCAGAATGGCGCGCGGATCTTGATCAGGCGATTACCATCGCTCCCCAACACATTTCAACCTATGGACTAACCGTTGAGCGAGGCTCCGCCTTCTACGCTCAGGTGCGTCGAGGCCGGATCAGCGAAGTGGAAGAGGACTTGAGGTTGATTATGTACGAGTCCGCCATTGAGCGTTTGACGAAGTCGGGGATAAAGCAATATGAGGTCTCCAGTTTCGCTCAACCTGGATACGAGTGCCGCCATAACTTAGCGTACTGGCAAGGTGATCCTTGGTGGGCGTTTGGACCAGGTGCCGCCAGCTTCATCGACTCGGTTCGGGCCGTCAATCATCGCAGTACCACGACCTACATTCGCCGCGTTTTGGCCGGCTGTTCACCGGTGGCTGAAACCGAAAAGCTAACGCCCGAACAGGTGCTTCGCGAGCGGCTTGTGTTTGGTTTGCGGCGTTTGGTCGGAGTCGATCTGGCGGAGTTGTCGAGGAAGTGGGGTGCGCACTGCGAGTCGCTTTTTCAGCCTAAACTGAATCAGTATGTTGAACGAGGGTGGCTGATTCGCGAAGGAGATTGTATTCGACTAAGCCGTAAGGGGCTCGTAATCAGCGACAGTCTTTGGCCAGCTCTTTTGGAACCCAGCCCATAGCCTTCACAAATCGCCATGCTAGTGGAGCGTCAAACTTAAATATCTGGATTAGCCGCAGTGCGCTAGCACCGGTTGCCGCGGCGAAAACCGGACGCTAGCGCGTTCCGGCTGATGTTCCAAACCCTAAAATTAAGCTGTGACAATCCACTAGTGCTCTATCAACATTAGACTTTTGGGTTGATCGCACTCGAGTACTATTAACCGCACGGCGTTAGCCGCGGTTTTCACATTGCGGAAACCGGTGCTAACGCACATCGGTTAATGTGTCTAACCCCAAAATCTAATGTGGACAGAGCACTAGTGCTCTGTCCACATTAGATCTTTGGGTGGCACGCCTCAGGGGCGTGCCACCCGAGCCGCTTCAGTTGGTACAGAACAAATACGTTCATCGAAGTGAGGGGCTCTAACCCCAATCAACCATTAGACACCGAATGGAGCACTTTCATGATTGGGTCATCGAGCCTATATCGAAGACCGGTTTCCCGTGAAACCGGTAAGGCTTAGGCAAACTGTTTCGTGTGAAACTACTTGTAAGGGTCTAGTTGGCATTCAACGGATTCACAACCAAGCCACTGAGCAGCTTGGGATAGAAGTAAGTACTCTTCGCAGGCATCCTCTCATTGTGCAGACTGACTGCTCGTATGTCATCCACGGTGGCAGGCATGACCAAAGCCGCTAGTGGGTAGTGAAGCTTACCTTCGAGCCTCCCTTCTAGTCCTTGAACAACCTCTTCGACTTGATGCACATAGGTCGCTTTGGGGAGATCGCGTTGGCCTAACAGATCTTCCATGATCAAGTGATGAAGCATCGCTACGCCCAACCCACGCCAATCGTCACTCTGGTTTGGAGCAATCTCCTTCATCCGCTTGGCGGCATTTTCGTTGGTTGTTAACAAGGTCCAAGCTTGATCTTTGGCTGTGTATAGACCAAACGCTCCTTGGTCGTCGATCTCCTCAATCTGCTTCCATACCGCAGCAGCTTTGTCAGGGCCGGTCCCCATCGCGTCGCAATCGAAACAACTGGCAAGTCTGGCCGTTAACTCGGCAGCGGTCATTTCACTGGCACCTGCGAACAAACGATGTGTAGGGAGCACGATCAAGCCGGGATCATCCATGCTCATGCACATCGACAATACAGAGTGGGCAGGATGGTCGCTGGGTAACGTACCACCGGCCGCTGCCGCCAATTCATCGCGGTAGTTGCAAGCCGTCTCGTAGCGATGATGCCCATCAGCGACGAACATCGGTTTGTCCTGGACCAACGAGGCAACTTTCTGAATCAGCCCTTGGTTCGTCACAGGCCACATTCGATGCGTTACCCCCAAATGATCAACGCATTCGATCCCAGCGGTTCCCGCTACTGCTGCTTCGAGCAGATTTTGGGCTTCATTGGCTGGGTCGGGATACAGTCCAAAGATCTGGCTCATGTTGGCCACACAGGCTCGCGTTAACCGCAAACGGTCATCCTTCGCTTTGGCATGCGTCTGCTCATGTGGGTAAATGTTGCCCTCGCCGAACCGAACCAAGTGAATTCGAGCCATAAAGCCGCGACGTGTGTAGGTACGGCCTGCGTGATCAAAGATCTGGTGGTAGACATAAATCGCAGGGTCAGGCTCAGTTTGCAGGACTCCGTCGCGGCACCATTGTCGGAACAAGGTTGCCGCTCGCTTGTACACAGCATCCACGTCCGTATCGCCCGGCTCGGGTTTAGTCAGCTCAAGGCGAATGAAATTGTAAGGACTGTTCGCATACAGCTGAGCTTGCAGCGCCGCATCCACCACATCGTAGGGCGGGGCAATCACCTTGCTGAGCGAGCCTACTTGCGCCAAGTTGTAACGAATACCGCGAAAAGCAGAGATTTGAGGCATATTGGCGTCGTCGGGTTATCGGATTGGGTAAATTAGGAACAGGCGAAAGCTGACATGCGCGCATGCCACTGCCGACCGCTGTTACGATAACCCCAATCCTGATCAATTCTAGTGGGGATTGGTTCACCCACTTAACGGGAACCAGCCAATGGAAACCAGTGAATAGGATCCGACAATTGGTCTCTAGTGGAGCGTCAAGCTTTAGTCTTAGGGTAATCGGGTTTGGGTGGCACGCC
>JANRMD010000361.1:0-10202 GCA_033761895.1 Pirellulaceae bacterium
CCACCGGAACGGCCGCCATCAGATGTCGGGGCTCCAATCGTTCAAGTAGGATTGCCCCAAAACGCTTGCGAGCAACAGGCCTGGATAGCGACTTGCGACGCGTTAGAGCATATTCACGCAAGGTCGTGCCCAAAGTACGCCCAGCGCTGATTGATTGATTGATTGAGTTCCGGAATAAGTTTGCAAACGAACGCATCTTCAGAGTCCTTGAAGAGAGGTTTGGGACTTGAACGAGAGATTCGAAACGACCGGACGGGCTTAAGAGTTTCGGTCAGGTTTTGTGACTGCACGCTTGCAATCACGTTTAGAGATAGAACTGGTAGAACGAGAAAGAAGGAACAGCTTGATGCTTAGCTGTTCGCCAACCTATAGCTGGAAATTTTGCATGTCAACAAAATTGTTTGGAGTTGTACCTAAATTCATCAAAAATAATTCTTTGATAAAATGTTCAGCATGTGGGGGGGTTGGGTATTGCAATTCGGCTGAGTCGTCCTTCTGCATGCCACGATTGGGTATGAAAAAACAACGATTTGCAAAAGTCAAGTTTCAATCGTTAATTCATAACCGTGATCAACTTGGGGCGATGGCAAATAAACCGAGTTAGTTTTCTCGGCAATGGTCGCATCTGGCAGGAGTGGCAGGTGTGACCCACCAAAAGAAAAAAGCCTTCGTGATTCTGTTGAACCGCGAAGGCTTTGTTGTTCCCTGGCACCGGAGCGAAGTGGAATCCACATCGCCCCGGTGCGCAGACGTAAGCTCTGTCGTGAAGCGCAGACAAACTACGATTGACCCAGAAATCGCAATCTACCCACAAATTGCTCCGACCCAGGAGGGAGGCCAGCTATGCTTTCCCGCAAAATCATAGCTTACGACAGAACTCCAAATGATCGACATCCAGTCTCAGCGCGAACCCGGGCGTCCTCCGTGACGCACACAACGTATAACTCCACAAACCGCAATCCTGCAAAATCGCACTTGGCCGTGAAAAGGGTCATCAACGGCGAGTGAATCCTTGCCTACTTGGCGGCTGGCTGGTCAGAGTTTTTGGCTGCAACCTGCTCGCGTAGTGGATGGAATACTGGATTCCAAAGGTCAAGGTCAATGGGAAAAAAAGGGAGTTGGTGAGGTCGGCGGAAAAATTCCTAAGATTGGAGCAATGGGCCGATAATTCTTGGACTCCAAGGCGGCTTTGGCCACCATCTCATCGCTGGACAATTCATCATTCGCATCCAGCCAAGGCATGGATCCACAACCGCTGAGAAGAATCGCTCCCGCCTCAGTGTTCTTAACCGCCCAGCGAATCGCGGCGTCACGATTGGCGATCACTTGCACGCGACCCGGACAACGGAAGCCGCCGAGCACATCCATGATGACGGCCTGCGCATTGGCAGCCGAACAACCCGATGCACTCAGCACAACGCGTGATGCGGCCAGGTCGAGTACTTCACCCAATCGCCCGCGCCACTGCGGGTGCAAGCGACTGCTCACGTCGACGACGGCAGTGGTTGGTCCAAGCTGGTGCTTTTGCAAAGCGTGCAGGGCGATCGCAACTCGGTCAGGTGTTTCGCCAGCATCGATGTACAACGGCACATCGACGGATTGAGGAACACGTTGCATGCGACCTGGAATCGACTGCAGAGACTCAACGCCAGCGATAGCTTCAGCCACGGGTAAATCAAACATCCAGCCAGCTGCAACCCCAGCCAGTGCTGCACGTGCAATATGATCGCCGGGCATCTTCAATGTCAAAGGCATGACCATGTTGCCAACGACGGTCAATAGTTGTTGTTCGCCACCGGCGCGCGACAGTCGCTTGGCCCGCACATTTTGACTTGCATCTAGTCCATAGCCAACCGCCGGTAGCGATGCTTTGCCCGCCCAGCGTGTCGCGTAGGCATCATCTGCGTTGTACAGCAGCATGCCGTGCGATTTCATTTGATTTATCACTTCCTCCAGCGAAAGCTGATAATTTTTGAGGTTCTGCGAACCACGTAGCTGCGACGGTCGCATCCCGGTAACAACCAGCAGATCAAACTCGACACCTGACGTTACATGGTTTTGCAACATCGATGGAGCAAGTTCGATCACGGCAGCTGGCGCGCCAGCCAGGTCAGCCTGCTTGAGCCACTTGGCAAGTTTCTGAGTTGCGGGTGGTCGCACGGCAGTACGATCGCAACTGGTCGAATCGCTTGCACCTAACGAGGTGTAGTAAGCAACTTGACCGCCTAGTTTCTTTAGCATGGCTGACAAGAACAACGAGGTAGTCGTCTTGCCGTGGGTTCCTACAACACCAATCGTTAACATTCGCTTCGAAGGACTACCCGCCAGCGCTTGGCAGATCTTTCCATAAGCGATGGGCGTGCTATCGACCAAACACTGTGGAACCGAGACTGGCATTAAACGCTCAGCCACAACTGCGGCCGCACCACGACGAACCGCTTCTTCAACATCGTCATGACCATCGTTCGACGATCCAAGCATGGGAACATAGAGGTCGCCCACGCGGCATTGATCGACCTTGTGAACACAGCGCCGCGCCCGAATGTCGTCGGCCCCAACAAAGACAGCTTCACGCAACAGGGTGCGCAGACTGACAGTTGAACATGCTCCACCAGGAGTAGATGTAGACATCGGCGGCCTCCTTGCCACTTTTGCTAGCTTTGCGATCAATTCGTTTGATATTCACTTGAGTTCGGTTCCATGAGCTCAAGATCTATAACGTGTCCGGAAATGGTACCTAGCGTCAAGACGAAATCAATCTTCGATCCAAGAATTATGAATTACTGCCAGTGTCAAGGCTTGAATACAAACGTAAATCGAGTTGACACTCGGTAATCACTACCCAGAATTCAATGCTAGCAATTACGCATAACGCTTCAGGTACTCGCCCAGCGCATGCTTCTTGGCGGTGTTTTCGCTAGTCATATAACGTAGCTTTCCGAAGATGGGTCGTTCGGGTCCCCAAGCCCGATCGTAACGACCAAGCACCCAAAAAATTCCGCTATAGGAATTCGGATCGCGTCCATCGAGCGCGTACTTGTTATTCAGTTCGATCATCGCATCGAGCGCTGCCTGAGGTGTCGGCGACCATTGATAGATTTTCTTGCCCCAGAGCATTCGCAGATAATTGTGGATACGACCTTCACGAACCAATTGCCGCTGCGCAGCGTTCCAAATCTTATCGTAGGTCTTAGATGCATCGAGTTGTTCAAGGGAGTATATATGCTCGCGACGATCTGCAGCATGTTCCTCCATAGTCTGCTGCGCCCAGTCGGGTAACGATTCGAAACGATCAAAGTTCGGTTCTCTCCAGCCCATGTTGAAGCCGATCTCTCGCCAGGTACACAGTTGATCCAAGAAGGCCTCGGCATCCTCGTTGACGCCCCAAAAGCCGTTCATCTTGCCATTGGGCTTGTGCAACATGCCTGGATGCCACTTGAGTTTTTCCATCAACTTCTGGAAGACTTCATGGGGACTTATATGACCAAAATGCATGTACGGCGAAAGCTCACTGGAACCGTACGAATCGGGTTCGTTTCGATCTTGGTTGTAACTGGCTAGCCTACGATTGAGGAACTGAGTCAGTAAGTGGTCGGCTGCTTTAGCACCGCCTCGCATGGCGGTTGGTAACACACTGTGGTCAATGGGAATGGAGTTCAAGCCTCCTGGGCTGGTCAATTTTTCTAGATTGGCCGCTGGCCAGCGTTTGGTAATACTGCTGGGCAATTTCGGTAGCTTCACTAAGCCACGAGTGGAGCGTTTGTCCAGCGGCTTGGGTTCAGGCATATCGGCGAGATGTGTGGGTAGAACCTTTTGCATGTGGCGACGATAAGAATGTGCGACAGTGAAGGTTCGATCGGCAAGGCTCAGGGGCATTAAGCAATTCGAGTCGACCAGTTCAAGTCGGCAACCAATCGTGCGACTGGTCACTTTGATCATGGTTGGATGAAAGAAGCATGGAAAATCATCCGAGACCACGGCACAAGCATGCTTGGCTAGTGTCGCGACCAGACCCGAGCCCTCGCCCGGATGGGGTTCGACATAGGGATAATAGTAAGCGTCGGTATCTTCACAACTCGCTCGGTTGTCGATCATGCCGTCGATAACAAATCGATGAAACCGATCGCTGGCCCAACGATAGTGGACGCGGAGGGCTTCGAGGATTACGAGCGGTTTTCTGAGCTCTTTGGCGATGTCGCGAGCTCGCTGCAGTGAAAAATTGTAACCAGTTCGGCGAAAAGCGGTCATCCAATACAGCACCCAGTCGCCATCGGATCGCAGGGGCAAGTCCTTGGCAACGCGAATGCGGACTTTCGGTACAGTTTCAAAACTCATGATGACGGCTCTACTGTTACCGCTGTTCTCGGAATACACTTTGCAAACACGAAACCAATTTAACTGACTTGACTGGTCCCCAATATGCCACGGCGGCGGAGAAGACGTCCTAATTGGCCTTACCGATTGGCATGGTGCACAATCGTCGGTTCGGTATTGCTTTATATCGGATTGGGAACCCTAATCGGCGGACTGACCTATGGCCGTCGTAGCTATGGGACGGACTGGTGGATCGCATTTGTGACGACGGGCATGTCGGCCACGATTGGAGCCTGGTTTTTTGCGGTCGGAGCTTCGATTGGCAGTTTCCTCAACGTGGTCGCTTATCGCCTGCCGCTTGGCCGTACGGTGGGTGGGCATTCCGGATGTCCATATTGCTGCTCTCCCATTGCTCGCGGAGATAACGTCCCAGTCTTGGCTTGGTTGAAGCTTCGCGGTCGCTGCCGAACGTGTCGTTTGCCCATCTCGGCTCAATATCCGCTGGTCGAGTTCTTGGTGGCGATGATTTTCCTGTTCGTATTTGCGACGGAAGTGGCTCGAGGCGGTGCCAACCTTCCGAGCGAACGCGTATTCCAGGTCCCCATCTATCAAGTTGCGGTCACTTCAACGCTCATCATGCGCATTGTCAGCTACCTGGTGTTGCTGTGTGGGTTGGTGGCGGCGGGGTTGATTGTGGTCAAGCGACAGACGGTTCCCCTGCGACTGTATATTTGGTCGCTGCTCCCGGTGGTCATTAGTGCAGCGAGCGATCCAGCGACCGTAGTTGTCTTCTGGCGTTCGGTAAAGAACCTTGGCCCCATCGAGGCTCGCCTGCAGGCAATTGCCACCGTTGGCCTGGGCGTGCTGGCTGGAGCGACACTGGGTTGGTTCATCAGTTGGATTCTCTACCGCCAATCGCAGTCAGCACGTGCCTGGATCGTGGGGTTAGCGATTGTCGGCGGGCTAGTAGGATGGCAAGCCGTTCTGCCTGTGACGGTGTCGATGATTGCAAGTTGGCTGTTGGGCCGGTATCTATTTCGGCGTTATGCCGACCGCTTGGCGATTGAAGATCCAGCGGTTTGGATGTGTTTTGGATTGCTGTTCTTCCGGGCCTTGTGGAGGCAACTGAGTTTCTTTTGAATGAGCTCAGCCCCATACCGAAAACCGGTCCCAAACGTTAATCTACCGTTTAACCCCGCAACGCTTTAACGCATCACTCCGCACCTTCCGTAGCAGCGTCTCGCATGACAGTTTCCAGCATGAACGTCGAAAACTTTGATCCATCACAACTGGCGGTGATACTCTTTCCGCACCCCACGTTGCGTTATACCGCCAAGCCGATCAAGCGCGTCGATGCGGTCTTGCATCAAGTCGTCACACGCATGTTTGAACTGATGTACGAACATCGCGGCGTGGGACTGGCCGCTACGCAAGTCGATTTGCCGATTCGCTTGTTTGTAATGAACTCGACGGGCCATCGGGGCGAAGGCAAAGAACGTGTGCTGATCAACCCGGTCATCTCTCGCCCGCGCAGCAATGAAGAGCAAGAGGAAGGTTGCCTAAGTCTACCGAACATCAATGGGAATGTGATTCGCGCCAAGACGATTCATGTCAACGCATTCGATCTCGAAGGGAAGGAACTGAACGAGGACTTCAGCGGCTTCGAGGCACGCATTATCCAGCATGAAACCGACCATCTGAACGGGATGTTGTTTATAGATCGCATGAATGAGGGGTCTATGGTCGACATCGTCGGTGAACTCGGGCTCTTGAACACCGATTTCGAATCAAGGCAACGCACCGCAGCCATTGCTCCCAATGACGTTCTCATTTCCCACTTGGCGGGTTGGGAAGCCAAATACTGCTGATGTTTTCTTGATGGTTCCCGCTGATCGCCACCAAGTTTACTCAAAGGAAAACCGGCTAGTTGTCGATGCCGCAAGCCGGCGGGGCGCCAAATGTCACGCTCGTCTGGAATGTTGCTGGCACCTTCGGCACTGCCTGGGAACCAGTTGCTTTGAAAGAGTGAGGTTGGGCTGGCCCGTGCTCCCCACACGGAATCTTCCATCGCCAGAAACTCTGGCGACGAATATCTGTACCAAAGTGTTTGGTATAAAAACTATTAGGTACACGGTCACGAAGTGAGTGTCATGGTGTTCGTCTGAACCAACACGCATGGTGCGATTGATTTAAGGGTGGATTACAATGGACGGTGAGCAACGCAAGACACTTACTTACGTGATTGTTCCTATGTTTGTTCTTCTCCTGTTCTTCTCTTGTGTCTTTGGCTTACCCATCCTTTTGTTTTGGGGCGGCATGGCGGATTAATTTCTTCCATCACCGGACAAGACTCACAGCGGGGTGACGAAACCCGATGCAATCTACTTTCGCACTAATTGATCTTGTTTCGCAGCGTCATGCTGTTCGCCACTACGTTCGTAATCTCGATCCTGAATCAAAGGTTGATTGGGTGGCATCGTACGGACGAATTCGCACAATCGATCATCCTGGTTTCCGGCTTACCTATGTTTTCGAGTCGCGACTAGGATTTACGGCTGGGTTCTTTTTTGATGACGAGGGCGACTTCGTATTCTTGGGAGATCACCACACTTTCAAATGGTTCATTCCTGGAAACGGCGAGGGCATCGAGTTCTCCTTAGGGCACTGCACAGTCTTGGACTGGTCGTGAGTACCGTTCATTATAGCTAATTCGACTTTTTGGCGATTTTCTTGAATCCAGCAGGTTGTTGCCCGCGAATGCAATAGCGATCGGGCCGATCTGTGGAACTGAATAACGAAACATCAATTAGGATTTGGGGAAAAGAAGCATGAAGAGTTTATTGAAGAGCTGCTTGTCGCTGGGAGTTTGTTGCCTGATTGCATCGAACTCTTTTGCCGCAGACATTGTTGAGACAGCCGTTAAAGCCGGAAAATTCAATACCTTGGCGGCTGCGCTGGGGGCTGCGGATCTGGTCGAAACGCTCAAGGGTCCGGGTCCATTCACCGTGTTTGCGCCAACCGATGAGGCCTTTGCAAAGTTACCTGCAGGTACCGTCGAGACCCTGTTGAAGCCTGAGAACAAAGACAAATTGGCTGGTATTCTGACTTATCACGTCGTAGGTGGCAAAGTGCTCGCGAAGCAAGTCGTGGGACTCAAGGGTGCCAAGACGGTCAATGGTCAACGGGTCGATATCAAGGTTGCCGATTCGACAGTAATGATCGACGGGGCCAAAGTGGTGACTACTGATATCGAATGCGATAACGGTGTGATTCACATCATCGACTCAGTGATTCTGCCCGCGGATAAGAACATTCCTGAAGTCGCTACAGCGGCTGGAAAGTTCACGACGTTGTTGGCTGCAGTTAAGGCAGCGGGCTTGGTAGACACGCTCGTTGGTAAGGGGCCGTTTACAGTCTTTGCGCCGACTGATGAAGCCTTTGGAAAGCTGCCTGCGGGCACTGTTCAGGACCTGCTGAAGCCAGAAAACAAGCAGAAACTGGTTGACATTCTCACTTATCACGTCGTGCCTGGTCGCGTTTACTCTGAAGACGCAGTGGCTGCGAAGACCGCCAAGACTGTGCAAGGAGCATCCATCTCGGTTAGTGTTGGTAGCGATGGTGCCAAGATCAATAGCTCAAAGCTGCTCATGACTGACCTGGACGCTTCCAACGGTGTGATTCACGTAATCGACACCGTATTGATGCCACCCGCCAAAGGTGCTGACATTCGCCGCACCCTCGAGCACGCTGTGGCTCAGGGGGCTAGCCTGTACAACGCGGGTCATCATGACGCTTGTGCGAAGCTGTACGAGAGCACGATGACCTCTTTGGCTCACACGCCAATGAATCCGAAGTTGGCCAGTCACATGAGCCAAGTTTTGCAAGCCGCCAGCAAGCAGACTTGCCCGACCGAGCGTTCATGGACGTTGCGACATGGAATCGATCAGATGTACACCCAGTTGACTGCTGGTCATTAAATGACTGTAGAATGCGAAGTGCGGCCCACAGTTGACAACTGTGGGCTGCGGCCGTTTGCACCTTACACAGAATGCGATACGATGACGCCGACATTGTTGAACGCATATCCTACTTTGTTTGAGACTGATCCGTTGAATGAATCCGTTCTAAGTAGAATTGCCGCAGGTGATCCGGCGGCCGTGGATGAATGCCTGGCTCGCTATGGTGGATTGGTGTGGTCGTTGGCGCGACGTTGGTTTAAGAACTCGGCGGATGCTGAGGATGTAACTCAAGAGATTTTTGTTGATGTTTGGCAAAGTGCAAAGCGATTCGATCCAGAAGTCGCTAGCGAAGTGGTGTTTATTACGATGATCGCTCGTCGTCGCATGATCGATCGCCTACGTCGCTCAAGTGCAAAGATGGACACTATCAGTGTGGAGGCTGCGGAGATTGAAGTGGAAGCCATGCCAGCTCAGGATCGAGTTGAGTTGGCGGATGAAGCTGGTAAGGCGGCGCGTTGCCTCGAGAAGCTCTCCATAGAGCAGCAGAAGATATTGACGATGTCTGTTCATCAAGGTGCCTCACATGGCCTGATCTCACAAGCCCTTGGGATGCCGCTTGGCACGGTTAAATCGTTTGCCAGACGCGGCTTGATTCAACTCCGCGACTGCATGCAAAGAAGCGCTCGAGTCCAGCTATCGGAGACCGCATCATGAGCAGCCTCCCCAATCGCGATGAAAAGCACTTGCAAGAACTTATGGCCGGAAAAGTGCTTGGCGACTTGTCCAACGATGAGCTACGAGAGTTCGGCGAACTGTTTTCGACCATCAACGCGAAGGATCTCCAGGAACTCGAACTGGCCGCTGCTGCTGTGCAGTTAGCGCTCGCGGATCCCGTGGAGTCGCAATCGGTGATGGACGCCACTGACAGCGCTCCTGCGGGCCTGCCCGATTTCCTGCGACAGAAGATTGCCGGCGAAGCATTGCGTTTTGTCGTCCCTGCCTCCGACCGAGCACCAGGCAATAGTCCGCACGAAGAAACGCGACACGTTGCAAACGCAGAGCGAAAGGAGCCAGCACGACCTGTGCAGCCTAGTCAGCCGGCATGGCGCGAGGTTGTGGCTTGGCTGGCGGTCGCAGCATCTCTGTGTGTAGCGGCGACCCTATGGTTCAACGGTTTGAAAGAGGAGCGGACGACGCGAGTGGCATCTGCGGTCGAGTCCCGATTGGCGTTGCTCAACGATACGCAGAAGGTCATCCGCGCCGATTGGGCCAGTGGTAAAACTCCGTTTGCCAAGGCCGTCACTGGTGACGTGGTATGGAACAACGAAAGCCAGCAAGGATTTATGCGCTTCGTTGGGATGCCTCCCAACGACCCAACCCAGGAACAGTATCAACTGTGGATTATCGATCCTGAACGTAGTACTGAACCTATCGATGGAGGCGTTTTTGATATTGCGTCTACTGATGAAGTCGTTGTTCCCATTCAAGCTAAGTTGAAGGTGCAAAAGCCCGCTGCATTTGCAATCACGATCGAGAAACCAGGTGGTGTCGTCGTTTCAAGTCAAGCGCGATTGCCGTTGTTGGCGCAGGTCTCGAAGTAAGGCGCCGCTGGGTGCAGGGTGCAGGGTGCTGGCGTGCAGGGGCAAGAGAAGGAGCCTCCAAGGCAGTGCGTTCCCAGGCAGAGCGTTCCCAGGCAGAGCCTGGGCTGTGCGGCAAATAGCAATCATTCAAAAATCTCTAGCGAGAGTTTTGTTACAGCTTCGTTTTGCTTCAACGCAATCGACAAGCGAAAACGCTGTGGCTCCCCTCGCCCCGGTACTCCGGGGAGAGCGACGGTGTTGTTTAAGGGCAAGGGCTATCTCAAAAAATTGCAATTTTTTGTTCCGATTGGCATTCGCTGAGGGAGCATACAGGAGCGATGGGGCCAGC
>JANRMD010000362.1:0-34037 GCA_033761895.1 Pirellulaceae bacterium
CGACGGCCGACAAGGAACACCAACGCAGCCAAACCAAGCAGGACAATCCAGGTCGCTTGAACGATCGCCCCGATGCCAAACATGGCGATCAGCACAAATCCAGTCAGGTAGTTGCCAAGCAAACTGCCCAGCGTTCCCCAAGCAAAGATTCGCCCCGATGCAACGCCAGCGTCAGCCGCTGATCGAACAACACTTCGAATCGAAGGTGGTGTCACAAGACTGAGCGTGAGCCCTGGCAGAAAGCATACTGCGATGGCTGCGAAAACCGTTTGAATTTCGAGCGGGAGAGAGTCGAAGGAAGTCGAATTCGTTAGGACCATGACCACAAGCTGCATGGAAAGCACGGACAACGAGCCCAGCAGCAGACTGAGAGCGATCATCTTGGTCGCCGAGAATCGATCGGCCAGCTTGCCAGCAACAAAATTGCCCGTAGCGATACCCAGCAAGAACACGCCAAGAATTGCCGACCAAGTTTCAATCGAAGAACCGATCAAGGGAGCCAACAATCGGATTGCAACTTGTTGGCAGATCAACAGTGCGGCGTTGGATGCCAGCGAAACAACGACCACTAGAATTCGCCAAGCGGTCGCAACGCTGGTGGCATTTAACGTTTGGCCCTGCCCCAGCAGGTTGACACGAGGCGTCGTTGAGTGCGATGTTCGACTGGGGGCGGCAACAGTGGACATGGAAATCGCTTTGAATTGTCGAGTGAGGGAATTGTGGTTGGCGTAACTTGTGCCATGACAAAATTGCCACACAAATGCGAAACGAGCCAGTTAAAGAGAGATGGAAATTTGAATTGAAGGTAGGCTTTAAAGGGGCTTTAGCACCCTTGGCGGTTGTAACGGTCAAGCGACCCAGATTCACTACCCCATGAAAATTCCCAGTTCTGATTACAATGGGAAGACAACGCGGTCGCCAACTATATGCACTTCAGCCCACTATATCTCCTCACATGCTGACTACCCAACTGAGCCTGATCAATCGTCTGCACAACGCCGATGACCATGAAGCTTGGTTGGCTTTCGTTGAGATCTACTATCCAGTCATTGTCAGTTCCTTGCGCGTCAAAGGGCTCCAACTGGCCGATGCGGAGGATACCGCGCAGCAAGTTTTGGTTTCCGTCGCGCGTGCGCTTTCCCAGCGACCACACGATCCTGATCGTGCAAAATTTCGTACTTGGCTAGAGCGAGTTACACGCAACGCGGCTCTAAACGCCTTGCAACGAGTTCCGAAGGACCGAGCATCGGGTGGGACCGACTGCATGCTGGCACTCCAGGAGCTGCCACAGTCGATGGACGATGCCACGTTGTTAGACCAGGAACATCGCAAGCAACTGATGCGCTTAGCCGCGCAGGCGATCGAATGCGAGTTTGAAGCGGATACCTGGCAAGCCTTCTGGCGCACAACCGTGCTGGGCGAATCGATCGACTCAGTCGCCAAAGCACTCGACAAACAAGTTGGCAGCATCTACGCCGCGCGAAGCCGCATCATCCGCCGCTTGCGCATCGAAATCGAACGCATGCAAGCAGAACAATGACCCCCGAGTGTCGCACCATTGTCCCAATTGTCGCCTGAGTGTCGCACAATTGTCCCAATTGTCGCCCAGTGTCCCATCATCCATAGCAAACGCTTTTTTTCTTCATGTTGGGAGCTTCAAGCTTTCATAGCCCGAAGCATAAGTTTTAAAGTTGCGCATTTTTGGGGTTTACGGACCAAAGGTCCAGCGTTTGCCTAGCCCAGCTCAACGGGCTGGGGAGTAAGGTGCAACTGGTCGTTAGGGCTGAAGGCCCGCCCGTTTATTGATCAACCAATTACTCGCCGACAAATGGCTTAACCCGCTTACCCCGGCGCGTCGAGGGCCTTTTCTCCAAACACAGACTGAAGGCTGCGAATCTTGGTGATCTTGTAACTTCCATTGGCATCAGAACCATCACCTTCAATCTTGATTGGCAGACCACAGTAGTAGGCCACATTGAACTCGTGGAAATCACCGAACTCGATTTCCAGCCGCAGTGGTTGTTGCCCTTCGACGTCAATGTAAAAGATCTTGGCCTCATCCAAGTTGTCCGACATACGCAGTCGCCCTTGCGCAAAGATCTTGGTTCCTTCACTGCGCGCCCAGCTTTCGAACGATCGCTCTCGATACGGTTCATAGTCTGAACCATTCAGCCCTGGCAGCGGCTCGCTATTTCCCGCGTAGGACTCGGCCGCAATCCCATACTTACGCAGCAGAGTCAAATGCAATGAACTGAGCTCTTGATTCTTGGCATAGCGAATGTAACGACCTGTCTTGAGCATGCCACCTCCGCGCCCTGCAAGAACGGTAGGAACACGGGTGGCGGTATGATTGTCACTGTGCCCCATCCCGGCTCCGAACAAGACGATGGAGTTATCCAACAGCGTTCCATCCTGATCGCGGAACGACTTCATGCGGTCAACAAGATAGTCAAATTTCTCCATATGCCACAAAATGATCTTCAACAACGACTCCATATTCTCGCGGCAAAAGTGGCGGAAAAAATGCGACAAGTAGTGATGTTGTTCCTTGATGCCGAGGAAGTCAAAGACCATGCGACTGTTTTCATTTCCCAACATGTAAGTGGCACAGCGCGTCGAATCTGTCCAAAGTGCCAGGACGATCAAGTCGAGCATGGCGACCACTTGATCATTCATCGTTCCACCACTGGCCGGGCGCTTGAGTTGTTCAAGGTCCAGTTTGCCGGGCTTGGCGGATTGCAATGTCGCTAATTTCTTTTCAGTATCGCGCACCACACTCAGGTATTGATCCAGTGTTCTGCGATCTTCGACACCGGCTTTCCGCTCAAGCGACTTTGAATCGTCACGTACACGATCAATTAAACTCAGCATTTCATCCCGTTTTTTGGGTTGGCTGAGCGGGCTGCGAAATAGGCGATCAAACACAAGCTGTGGATCGCTTTCTCGCGGAATCGGTGCTCCCGTCTTATCAAACGAGATGTAGCTGCAACCGATTTGGCTTGGAAAGATCCCTTCAGTTGTCAGCTCCAGGGAACGGTGCAGAGTGTCGCCCCGAATATGGTCCGCAATCAACTGGTCGATGGACGCAGCTTTTGAATTACCGTGATGCCCAGACAAAAAGCGCCGAGACGAATGCTGGTGCGCAGAAAATCCAAAATCGCCCATGTTGTCCAATATCAGAATGTCCTCGCGATGACGCTCAAAGGGCTTCATCAAAGGGGACATGCGGAATTCATATTCACTGCCGCCGTTGATGTTCCAGGACGGGGGATGAACTCCGTTGGGCTTAAAGAGTGCCACGAAGCGAATGGGTGGCGACTGCGGGCTAAGTCCTTGGGCTCGCGATTCCATCAGATTGAGAAACGGCAGTGGCAACAATACCCCAGAACTGCCTCGCAACCACGATCGACGGTTCATTTTCCAGCGGCTCATTGCGATACTCCAGCAGCGACGGTTTCGCGAAAAGGGAGACTATTGACGATTGCGTGGATCAGCTGCCTGTAAGTCCCTTGGGACTTGAGCATCAGTTGGGTGATCTCATCGACGACTGGCTGATCGTAAAACTCTAGTTTCCTACAGAGAGCGTACGACAACAACTGCACCACCACATTGCGGACGACAGTTTCACTTTGCGAAGATACAAAGATCCGCTTCAGTTCGTCGACATTCGCGAAGGCTTCACCACTGGGCAGATTCCCCGAGGTATCGATTGAACCAAGATTCTGCATTAACGCGCCGTTCGGATCGTACGATTCCAACACAAAGCCGAGTGGATCGATCTTGTCGTGGCAAATCGCACAGGTGGATTGGGCGCGATGCTGTTCGAAACGTTGCCGAAAAGTAAGCGTTTCACCTTCTTTATTTGCCCGAACTTGTCCCACATTCGCTGGGGGATCTGGCAAAAACTCACCGAGAATTCGCTCGAGTATCCATGTTCCTCTAATGATCGGACCACGATTCATCGCTAGCAGGCCGGGCATCGTCAAGATTCCGCCACGCCCGGAGGTCTCGATTAACTGAATCTTCTGGTTGGGAACAATCTCATTTTCTATTCCTTTGGGCCGCGAGTAAGGAGCTAACTGCTTTCGGTCTTTATCGTAGTAGCGAGCCGTCAGTACATTTATGAATTCAACTTTCGAATCGACTAGCTCCAGTATCGGCCGATCTTCCGAGATCAGGTAATGAATGAAGTCGATCGGTTGACTCTTGAGTGCCACAACAAACGGAACGTCTGTTGAGACTTCGACAATGTTGTCCAGCAACAGCCACTGAACAGCCCAATCCTCAGCTAAATTGGTTGCTTTGGGAGAATTCAACATCCGTTCAGTCTGTTGACGGAGCGTTTCGCTTTGCTTCAGCTGCCCACTAGCTGCCAAGTTGCTCAGTTCCCGGTCGGGCATATCCGCCCACAGAAAGTAGGACAGTCTTTCAGCGAGCTCAAAATCGTCGACTGCCTGTGTTTTGCCGGGCTGGGTTTCCATCAACAGTCCCCGATACAAGAATCCGGGAGACATCAGCAACGCCTTCAATTCAAAACGGGTTGCATCGACTAAGTCAGATGCCATCTTAACTCGCTCAATCGCTGCCCGAACTTGGTCTTCCGCCACTGGCCGACGCAAAGCCCGCGGATAAAACTCTCGCAGGAGGCGTTCAGCGTTGCTGATCGAGAAACCAGCCTCCTCGACTTTTCCTGAGAGCAATTCCAAGTTGGCTTTGCGCTTGGTCGAGAACAGTTCTTCGATTGCAGAGTCAGCAAGTTGCGAATAGCTATCCCAGGCTACGGACGAAAGTGGATTGGAATACGTGTCGTTTCGATATCGACTTGGTCCTGGCGGATCGGTCGGCAACAACTTCAAGACCAGCGAGGTCTCTGCAACCGTATCTTCAGCGAGGGCCACATTCGCGAGCAAATCAAATCCAAACAGCGTCCGCAGCGTATTGCGATACTCACGGGCTGAAAGACGTCGCGGGCGATGTGGGCCGGGCCGGGCAACGACGTTATCAACGAATCTTGCCTTGTACCATTTTTCGATCGCAGCTCGTTCCTCCGGGCTTGGCTTGGCTTCGTCTTCTGGTGGCATGCGCTGCTCAGTAATCGCACGCACAGCATTTCTGAACGATTCATACGCAGCGTCGATTTCATCACTGGATTGGGGCGACTTTAAATCGATGCTGGCACTCGGATCGCCTTCGCTATGGCATTGGAAGCAGTACTTGGCCAAAAAAGGTCGAACATGCAAAGTGAAATCTGCGAGGCTGTCGTCGCCTTTTGACGCAGCCGAGAACAGCAACAGCAGCATGCCTGCAACTATGAAAACGCGCAGGCGGCCACTGCGAGCCTGGCGAAGATTACTGGATTCGGGCACTGTCGGGTCTCATAGATGCGGAGGGATTTTTTTGGCGGGCACTTACGAAAGCGGTGCTTGAATGTAGCACATATTGCGCTTCCGGTCGCCGCCTCCTCGGGGACAGGCTATGCAATGTATCGCTCGCTAGCAAGCCATCCAGGACAGGCGACGTAAGTGAAAGACAGGCGATGGAAGTGAGCGATTTTCAATGACAGGCTATGTAAGTGGGCGCTCCTCAGCAAATGCGGTGAATGGCCCTACAAGATCGTCGATCCATAGCGCAGGATTGCACCTAAATTGATGAAAAGCTTGGGAGGAAAGGTGCTGCTTGGCGCCGACTTCGAGATTCCGCGCAGGAGCGAACGCAGACCTTGGCGTTTGGTGAAAAGAAAAGAGAGGTCGACTTGCTAGCTACTCTGAGCTGCCGCGAGATTCGCTAATCGAGAAACACCCAGCCGATCTGCCGTAGCCTGCAGCAGATCCCTACTGCTTGAGATGAAACGTCCCAGCAGCCGACCACCTTGCAGCCGCTGCATTCTGGCTTGCCAAACTTCTGCTGAACTGCCAATTCTTGCGAGTATGTCCGAAACTTCAGCCGTGATCGACGCTTTTCCATCTCTAAGCAGTCGACCGGTATGTTCCACCAACATCAGGTAGTTGCCAAGCGTGAACCCAGCCAACATGCCTTCACGGGTTGAATCCAGTTGCCGACGATCTTCAATTGGTATCAACCACAGAGCATCCTCCAATTCCTTCGATGCTCGCGAACCAGCTATGCTTCCTTGCCTTGCGGCCTGCAAGTCTCCCACCCGCCCTTGCTGCTGCACATGATCCACGCGAGCCTTGACTGAAGTGTGCTCGCTGGCCTCAGGTGTCGGAGCAATACCAGCGGCCACGGGATTTAGGTCGATGTAGGAGCAGACTGCTAACAGAGCTTCTTCATCGAGGACCGCTATGGACTTAAAGCGTCCTTCGAAAAATGCTCCCGAGCATTTCTCTGC
Organism: Pirellulaceae bacterium; assembly: GCA_033761895.1. Lineage (GTDB taxonomy): Bacteria > Planctomycetota > Planctomycetia > Pirellulales > Pirellulaceae > Aureliella. The sequence continues at coordinate 6,350 of JANRMD010000362.1, forward strand.
CTTGTTGACTAGCCTGGACAGTGGCTCCTTAAGGCATTTCATAAACCAACTCAGCGAACTCAAGCGGTCCCGAGTCTCCGCGATCCACTTGGAATCGTCCAACCGTTTTGCCACTAGTTCCTTGAGCTTAGCTGGTGGTAGCGGTTTGCGATCGGTACCACGCGGTGGATAGAGTTTAAACCAGCGGTCGATTACTTCCCTATCTTTCCAGGCCTTTGCGACATCAGGATCAAGCCGCAATAGCAGGTGCAGATGATTGTCCATGACCGCGAAACCGCCGACAGAAACTGAAAAGATAGCATCTAACTCCTTCAGCCGCCGTTCAATCCATGCCTTTCGATCACCTGTGGGTGAGTTGGCGCCCTCACCCAAGAGAAGAGCTTGACGGACACATCTTGAAATACAGTGATACCAACGACTTACGGAAATATCCACTAGTTTTGAGCGTGCGGTAGTCAACTTTGGTTCTCCTTATCTGGGGTGCCATTTTGGTCTGGACTGGCGAGTTTAGCGAATTCGACGTCGGCTGTCGATTACATAGCCTGTCCTTTAATTATCTGTTAGTTTCTTTAAATTAATGACGCAGCAGAATTCCGCTACTTGCGATTCAAAAACGAAAGCTGGCGATAAAGCATTTCAACTTTAGCAGGTCGATATCCAGCAGCGATCGAGGCCCGCAGAGGACTGCCAAAGATGGACTCGACTTCCATAGTTCGCCCTTGTCGGTAGTCGACTAACATACTGCTGTCATAAGGAACCATCTTGCGAGTGTCTGCAAGCATCTTTGCTAGGTGACTTCGTTCAATCAGCTTGCCACAAGCTGCTGCGGCATCGCGAACTTCAGTCATCAACTCTTCGGCCAACAAGCTAGCCTGTGGATCGGACATGATTTGGTGTGTGTCAGCTTTCAGAATCACTGACAAACCGTTGTAGGGAATATTCCACATCAATTTGCGCCAGCGCATAGCAAGTAGATCTTCGGTCGGCTGCATGTTGATTTTGGCCTGAGTGAAATCGGCGGTAAGACGCTGCATACGCTCAGTGATCGAACCGCTCAACGCCTGGCTGTACTCACCGAATGCGATGCGACCAAAATCGAGATGATGGATGTGCCCTGGACCAATCTTGTTGCAACACAGAAAGCAACAGCCACCCAAGACGCGATCTTCTCCCACACAATCTGCCGCCACCCGCTCAACGTCCAATCCATTTTGCAACACGAGCACAATTGTCTTCGAGTGACAGGTGGCGCGCAGCGCTTCAGCTAGATACTCGTTCTGTGTCGTCTTCCAGCATACCAACACAACGTCGACTTTGGGCAGTTCCGAAGCCACAGCGTACACATTCGGCTTGGCCAAATGAAAATCGCCCAGTGGCGAGTCGACGCGCAAGCCGTTTTGCCGAACAAAGTCGTGGTCGCTGCGCATCAAAAAATGCACATCAAGCCCGCTGTTGGCAAGCAAGCCGCCATACAGTCCGCCAAGCGCACCTGTACCGAGCACCGCGTAACTTGTCCCGCTCTGACTCACGTTGCTCGCCGTCATGCAATCGCACTCCGAACCAAATTCATTTGAAGCGAATGTTCAGTTTGTAAGTTTCGTTGATTTGCAGCATGGCTTCTGCATTGCCGCGTGCATCGTCGACAGGATGGTGCGTGTGCCGAGTCTTTCTCAAGTGCTTGAAACTCGCTCGCAAGTCCTTCACTACACCTTTGTAGAGCGATCCCAAGTTCGTTGAACTGAAACCAAAGGGGTTCTTGCCAGTGAAGTGATGAAAGTACCAGTTGATAAACTGCCAATCGAAACCGTTATTATCTGAAATAAAAATGGCTTGGCCGACGGAGTTGTCTTTGACCCATTGGCCGAAATTACGCATTACCGTCTCTGGATCATCAAATGCCAAAGTCTCGTCCCGCGAAAATCCAGAAACAGCAAGCGCCTCGGGAACCCATGAATCAGAAATGGGTTTCAGTTGACCGTAGAAGGTCCGATCCAGAGTCGGCTCGACAATGATTGCCCCAAAGCAGACCATTGAATAGTCGCCTGGAATCGGACCGTCAGCCTCGATGTCAACCATGAAATAAGTCATCGGCGCACTTGAGCGAAAGGCATTTCCCGATCACTTCTTCACTGGGCCGAGAATCTTATTCCACTCATCGACGCGATCTTTGACCTGAGCTAGCAGCGCAGCGATGGAGTCCTTTATTTCAATGGTGGTGATCTTGTCGCCTTGCTTGATCGCATCGACGACGTCTTGCCCCTTCGTCACTTTGCCGAATACGGTATGCATGCCGTCAAGGTGGGGAGTTGGACCATGAGTGATGAAAAACTGACTGCCGTTGGTGCGACCTGAGTTCGAGTAGGCTCGCTTGCCGCGATCGGCGTTGGCCATGGACAGAATGCCCGCACTGTCGTGCTTCAATTCCGGTTGAGTTTCGTCTTCAAACTTATAGCCTAGTCCGCCACTGCCGGTGCCGGTAGGGTCGCCACCCTGAATCATGAAGTCGGCGATGACGCGGTGAAAGGTAATTCCGTTGTAGTAGCCACGCTGAGCCAGATTGAGAAAGTTGGCCGAAGTGACAGGAGTTTTCGAAGCGTAAACGACCGCTTCTATGTCTCCCTTACTGGTCTTGAACACAATGTTAATGTCGCTCATTACTTTCAGCTCCTCTAGCCACATGTGTTGATGGGCGTTGTTCTGACCTCGCGCGAATGAGAGGGGCGAGGCAGGTGACTCGAATCGATCGCAACTACGAAGTGCCGAGGCGTCGGCGCGACTTTCGAATAGCAAAAGCCGAACGTAGTTGATGGTCCGGTTACAACCGGTCCGTTAAAGCTTCGCTATTTTAACGTTAACGCAAGCCTCGAGAATGGGTGGAACCTCAGTTTGGTGTCGAATCTATAACAGCACTTGATATCATAATGCGCATCAGGTTCCCCAAATCGTAATTGCTCGCAATCATCAAAGGCAATCGCCATGCGCTTGACTTGCTCCTTAGTGCCAACTCTCTGTCTGTCCTTGAGCATCGTACTCGTCTCTCTCTCAACGGCTCGAGCGCAGAGTACACTGACAGCGTCTGCTTCGAGACCGAATATTCTGTGGATCACATCCGAAGATAACGGTCCGCAGTTGGGCTGTTATGGCGACAGTTATGCGACGACTCCGAACATCGACCGCTTGGCTGCCAAGGGAATGATGTACACCAATTGTTGGTCGAACGCGCCCGTGTGTGCTCCTGCGCGAACGACGATTGTAAGTGGCATGTATCCCACCAGCCTCTCGGCTCAGCACATGCGCAGCCAAGTTGACCTGCCACGCGGCGTCAAGCTGTATCCGCAAATTTTTCGTGAACTTGGGTACTATTGCACCAACAACTCGAAAGAGGACTACAACCTAACCACCGGCAAAGACCTGTGGAATGATTCCAGCAATAACGCTCACTGGCGAAAACGTAAGGCCGGTCAACCATTTTTCGCGGTCTTCAATTTCACCACCAGTCATGAAAGCCAGATTCGTAAGCGGCCCCACGCGGCTTCACATGATCCTTTGAAAGTAAGCGTACCGCCCTACCACCCCGATACACCCGAAGTGCGTGAGGATTGGGCGCAGTACTATGACAAGATCAGCGAGATGGACCAACAAGTAGGTCAAGTGCTTGAGCAACTCAAGCAAGATGGGCTGGAGGAGAGTACGATCGTCTTCTATTACGGAGACCATGGCAGCGGCATGCCGCGCAGTAAACGATGGCTGTACCAAAGTGGACTGCTGGTGCCGATGATTGTTCATGTGCCAGCTAGATTCCAACAAGCGGCAGGCAAAGAGTACACCGCAAACTCAAAGAACGAGCGTTTGATTAGCTTTGTCGACCTAGTTCCAACCGTCATGAGTTTAGTGGGCGAACGTCCCGCGGAGAACTTGCAAGGACACGCGTTTCTCGGGACCTATGTTGCCGAAGCTCCCAAATATATCTACGGCTTTCGGGACCGCATGGACGAACGGATCGACATGTCCCGGGCGGTTCGGGATGATCGCTACCTCTACATTCGTAACTTTCACCCTCAGCGACCGCAGGGGGCTTATCTTGATTACATGTTCCAGACGCCCACAACTAGGGTTTGGAAGCAGATGTTTGACGAAGGCAAGTTGAACGCGGTTCAGTCGGTGTTTTGGAAACCGAAGGTGGCCGAAGAACTGTACGATCTGAAGGACGATCCCTACCAAATCAAGAACTTAGCCAGCGATCCAACTCAGCTAGAGACTTTGCAGCGCATGCGTGGCGCGGTAAAGAGCTGGATGATCGATGTCTGCGACCTCGGTTTGCTTCCTGAAGGTGAAGTCTTTGAACGCGCAGGGCGAGACGCACCGTACACGTTTGGCCATGACCCAAAGCTATTCCCAGTCAGTTCAATTTACGATGCAGCCGATTTGGCGACGCGGGTCGAAGAGGGCGATCTGCCGAAGCTACTCGCTAACCGAGTGGCCGGTGACAGCGCCGCCCGTTTTTGGACTGCCTGCGGCATGCTCTATCGGGCTCAACAGGGCCCACAGCGTGACGAAATTGTCAAAGCCGCACGCGGAATGGTGACCGATCCATCGGCCTATGTTCGCTGTATTGCCAATGAGATCACCGCTCGATTTGGTACCGAAACTGATCGAGCAGTTTCCATCCAGTCGCTATTGAAACTGGCGAATGCCAAAGAGACGAATGCGTTTGTGGCGATGATGGCCCTCAACAGTCTCCTTTCGTGTGAGCCAACGGCTGCCGAGATTGGTGATAAAGCCAAGACATTGCCGGATAAGGTTACCGGACTAAAAGCACGTTATGACAGCTACTTGCCGAGATTGATTGAACGCTTGGCTGAGACGGCCAAGTAAAGCGAATCGACGCGTTTACTTGGGATGGGCTTTGGTAATCTGCTCAATCGCCCAATCGCATGCGTAGCCAATTGGAAACGGCTTACCTTCGTTGAATTTATTCAGGGTGGGTAGGCTGTCTTCGAATTCCATGGCACCAAGTGCAAGAATGCAGCCGAAACGCACGACTTCATCTTCGGGCATGTATGGGGCCAAATCGGCGATGCGCTCAAATAAGGCCGCTCGGAGCGCTTGGTTGTCTTTGCCTTTGTTGAGTTGCCCGAGCGCCCAGACAGCGGATGCGCGACTTGGGAAACCCAGTTTGAAGTTGTTCTTAGGCACATATCTCATCAGCAGGTCTTGCACTGGTTCGTACTTATTGCGTCCGAAAGCCTCAAGCAGAAAACTGATCCGAATCGTATCCGTTTTATAGAGAGGTGGTCGCACACCATTGGCCTCCATGAACTCAGTCGCTTTCTCAACGTGCGGCACGATGCTTGCCAGGATCGCAGGATCTTGTGCCAACTCCATCAAAGCCCAGCCCGCATGCATGTTGACTTCGGGGCGAGGATGTTCGATTAACTCAAGCAACTTGGGGCAGCGATTTCGTTCTTCAAGGCTGACCGCCATCAAAGTCGCTTGCTCAATCCCTGGCCAAAGTTCTGAATTGATATGTTCGTCGATAAACTCGTCGACTAACTGGCGCTGACCTTCTTTGGCCTTCTTCACCAGTTGCATTCCGGCAAGTCGACGGATATCGATATTGCGATCGTTCAACAACTTCGCTTGCAGGCGTAGGCTATCTTCATCGGATAGTGGATTGAGCAGCTCTAGTGCGAGTTTGCGGACGGTGCTGTCCACATGTGCGATCATTTGAGGGGCGTATTCTCGGGCAGCTTGGGGAAATCGCGCTACCAATAACTGGGCGGCCGCAAACTGGGCCACGTTCGAACCGTCTTTAAAGATCGTTCGCAACTGAGCGAGTGTCGTCTCACCCGAGTGTTGTGCCAGCAGTTGGACGGCCAGTAAGTGACGTTCGTCCAGGTCAGTTCCGAGTACTTGTTCAGCGAGTTCATTCAGACCGTCTTTATTGATTTGGCCTAGCGCTACCGCTGCCAAGTGCCGATTGGTTGGGGTAGTGGCATGGCCCCGAAGCAATCCAGTCAGCGCCACGTTGTCCTCTTTACCACCAACGACGGCAAGACCGTCAATTGCAATCGCAACTTCACGCGGTATCGCTAGTGGATCCGCGATGCGCTTTCTCCAAGCGTCTACGGCCACGGGATTCTTCCATTGGATGAGAGCTTTCTCGACGGTCGACCGGGACAACGGATCGCTTTGTGCCGCTTGCCATAGAGTCGCTGCGTGGGTGCCATCATCCAGCAGAGTGGCAGTCGAAAGCATGGCATGTTTCGCCTGAATCGGCTCTTCGTTTCCCTTCAATCGGGCGATCAGCAATTCAAGAGCAAGTTCCTTCTGTTTGAAGTTTGGGTTTTTGTGCTCTCGGCTAATCATACGTGCGACATGCACACGCTCTTGCAATTGAGGCGAGTTCAACGAGTTCGCATCAAAGCGAATGACGCGCGCCGTTGGCCGAGGGCCCCAAATCTCGCCGAATTCAGGATCAACTTCCCAATAGTGTTGCAGTGGTTTGGTGCGCTGCCCAAAAATCGGTTGAACCAAGTAGCTCTGCGATAGGAGCACAATCCACATCAGCAGCAGTGTGCGGGTATTCATTTTCACGTGCATATTAGGTGGCTATACGAAGCTTTGTAGGAAGACTGATGTCCAGCCGATTGGCAATTGAACTAATCGGGACGAGTCATGCGATGTGTGCGGAATCCAAGAATAAGCAGGCAAACCAGGGATAAGCCAATACCGATATACCAGCCCAATGGCGTCAAATTGTAGCTCTCAAATCCCGGTGTCTTCATTTCAGCGAGTGCAATTGCGGCGGGGTTAAACAGCAACGTCCGCTCCACCAGCAACGGCCCAAAGGGTTTACCACGCGCTAACCAAACCAGCAGAGTGCCGGCAAACAAGGTTAGTAGGATTGCATAGCTGGTTGCGGTTGCCACGGCAGTGGTTCTGCAGAAAGCGCTAACACACGCGCTCACACTGGTTACCAACGCGATTGCAATCAACAACGAGATGACGACGTTGCTCACTTGACCACCGATCGACGGTTGAATGTAGCTCATCACGACGTAGCCGGGCAGAGTTGCGAGTAGTAGTAGCAGCAGCGTCCACACGGTACTCATCAGCTTTCCGATGATGATCCGAATCGGAGAGATCGGTGAAGCACGCAGCAATTGCCATCCGCCACTTTCTACTTCGGCGGCAATCAGATTGGCCCCGAGGCTTGGCCCTAGGAGCAACAGCAGTGCAACTTGCATGAGCACCATCGACGAGGCGATACGTTCAACACCCCAACTGACCGTCCCCGTGGCTGCGACGACGGTCAATAACAGTGAGATAATCCCGCCAGCGGCAACCAACCGGAGCAACCAGTGCAATCGTCCGAATTTTCGCGTGCGAAACTCCTTGACCATTACAGGATTTAGCCACCAAGCAATACCGGCCTTGCGGCGATTGGGGTCAACAAGATAAGCCATGCGACGCGTCCAACCGCCCGACTTGGTGCCATCAACAATCTTTCCAGTTGGGCGTGGACGATCCAACAACTGTGGATCGAGCTTGAACATCGTTGCGACAGCCAAGCCAATCGATATGAGTGCACTTACGGCCAGAAACTCTGGCCAACCGGTCGAGATGCCGATTTCGCCAGCCTGAGCCTGCGAGCCGGTGATCTGCTGCAGTGCCGGAATCGGCGAAAGGGCAGTCATCCAGTGTGCGATGAGTGATTTGATTCCGGTTAACTTTCCAACCAGAACCGTGGGACCAATCGAAAGCACGGCAAGAGCGAGTACGGCCGCATATGTGGATCGCAAACTGGCGTCCGCAGATTGCGAGCGGACACTAATCCACAGTCCCAAGGCCGAGTATTGAATCGCCATACCTATCAGCACCAGAATCAGTGGCCCGATATGGCCCACGAGCGAAATGCCACCCATCGCGAAACAGGCCATCAGTGCGGGCAAGCTGACGGAGAAGATCATGATTGACAGCAACACATTCCCACACAGTTTCCCAAAGTAGATCTGCATAGGTGTTGTGGGCGAATTGAGCAACAAGGTCAATGTGCCACGTCGACGTTCGGTAACAAATGCCGTTGCAGGAAAGGCAGGTATCAACATCATGATGGCGATAGCGATTGCAAATGCAACCGGTCGAAAGACTTGCAGCGACCCTTGGCTGACCAAGTCAATCGTGGCATCGGTAGGCCAGCGCATCAGCACGAGGATCGACGACAGTACAGCCACACTAACGACCGCAAACATGGTTTTGGGGCTGCGCAAGCGATCCAACAGTTCGCGGCGAAGAATTGGATTCTCAAGAAAAGGGATGCTGGTCACGATGGCTCAGGGATAAATGGTTTGTGAGAAGAAACAAAACGAAGGCTGCATTGGGATTAGGCTACTGCCGTAGCCCGTTTGCCATCAGCGACCGATAGGAACGCATCTTCGAGATCACTAGCGACTTCGCGGAACTGCGATACCGGGACTTGTGCGGCCACAAGCCGATTGAGCACTTGAGCAAGTTCCGCTTCGGTACGTATGGTTGGAAAGCGGATCACGCATTCTGCTTGGCTGACCGTAACGGGTTCCGTTGCCAACAGGCATTGCTTGAGTACTTCTTGGGCTTTGGGGAGCTGTTCGGCGGTTGGCAATTGCAGCTCGTAACTGCGCTGAGGACACAGCTGTCCCATCACATCGTTCAGTGAACCGAAGGCCTGCAACTTTCCTCCTGTGATAATCGCGACTGTGTTACAGATTCTCGCGAGCTCAGGCAAGATATGGCTGGTGACGATCAGGGTTTTGCCTTCACCTGCCAAACGCAACAAAAGTTCTCTCATCTCGATACGAGCCTTAGGATCGAGGCCGTTTGCGGGCTCGTCTAAAATCAGCACTTCTGGATTGTGCAGCATCGTGCGAGCGATTCCGACCCGCTGTTGCATACCATGGCTTAAGCTTTCGACAAACTTATCCTGCATGTAAGTTGTGTCGGTGATTTCCATGACATCGGCGATGCGTTTGCGGCGTGCATCGCGAGAAATGCCAAATATGGCACCGAAGAAATCCAAGTACTCATGGACTCGCATGTTGTCATATGAGCCAAAGCGATCGGGCATGTAGCCCACCAGTCGCTTGATTTTCGAAGCACTTTCACTGCAGTTGACTCCAGCGATGAAAGCCGACCCAGAGGTGGGACGCGAGAGCCCCACTAGAATCTTGATCGTAGTTGTCTTCCCGGCTCCGTTAGGGCCAATGAATCCAAGTATCTGCCCGCGGTCGACATGGATCGACAGGTCGTTGAGCGCGACAAAGTCACCATAACGTTTGGTCAGGTTCTTGGTTTCAAGGACGTGGTCTGGCATTACGTGTTCCAAAATCGGTGAAGTGGATTTTTCTAGTAGGTACGATAAAGGCCATTAATTTGCTGAAGAAACCAGGCTGTGCCGAGGCAAGGTGCGTCCATCTACATTGAGCCGCAGATGCCTGATTTGCCAACTAACAAACGAGCTCTGCGCGCTCTCGAGTTCTTCGCCGCCTGAGATCTCAATGCGCAGCACAAGTCGGCCGTCAGTGAGTTCCTTCAGAATGCGTGGATCGTTGATCGTAGTTTTCCAGGGAATCGATGGGGACTGAAGAGTAACCAGTTCGACAGGACTGTCGCCGCAGATGCAAGACAGTCGAGCCTTGCGGCTGGGGGCCTTAATGTCCCAATCGATCGACAAAGACTTGGGTTCTAAGGGTACAGCTTCGGGTGGTAGAACAAACGCAAAATCAGCTTCTGTCGCTAACGTGGCTTCACTGATGAACTTGCCTGTGTCTTGCTTGAAGATCGACGAAGCAATCTTCACGGTGGCGTGTTCAATCTTGATTAACGCATACGGAATGCGAACCTCGGTACCGACAGCAGGCGTGGCTAGTCGAACCGGTAGGTTGACGATCGCAGTACCGCGCCGCTCCATATCAACGTTCCATTGCGGCGCTTGAGGCCAAAGATCGGTCCATCCGCAAAGGGTCCGTGCAGGAACTTGCGATTCCTGATTGCCTTCAAACAGCTTGGCGTACACTTCGGCTCGTCGACGCTGTTCGTCACTCACAATTGTGTCCGTTGTCCAGCGATCGCCTTCAGCCGGAAGTTCGCCATCGATCAGCAAGCGTTTGTTTTCATCGACGAACTTACCCAGCGATTGGGCGCCGGGTACCATGTTGACAACGATATCCTGCAGCGGCGAAGGTAGGTCTTCAGGCAAGTCGATGTAAAGGCCTTCCTTCCCTAGTTGAGCTTGAGCGACATAGGACGCCTCAGGAATCGACAGTTGCGTTTTGTATCGCCACGTGCCTGCTGGCCAGGCGCTGTTCGTCAATCGCCAGTTATGGAGGTCGTCCGTTACGATGCTGCGAATTCCAGTCTCGATGTTGGAAGATGGAATAGCCAGCCCATCTCCTTTAGCAACCAGATCCATGGCTCGAGAATCGCTGCTATACACCGCCGCACCCTCTCGCAAATGGGCTCCGGTTGCATAGTCGACTTCCACAAACTGCAGCGAAGTGGACATGGTAGGTATGTCCCTGCGCTGTAAGGTAGCGGCAATGACCAATGGCACCGAAGCGACCACAGCTAAACCAGGCGCAACGAGTCCCAAGCGGTTCGTTCCGCCTCCCCATACGTGCCAAACCCCAAAAGCAGTTAAGCAAACGCAGAAGGCGATAAGAATCGATGCTACCAGGGATCGGGAGACCACTGGATTTCCGATGCGATCGATGGGGTACTTTTCTTCACCGAGGTTCAACGGTCGCTGGGCTTTGGGGTTATGGATCTCACTGGCAAATCCCGAGGCCCACATGGGCATCGTGTACGTCGATTGCTCGGCAGGATTCAAACTCTTTTGAGCTTTGCGAGGCTCAAGCCAGGCGGAACTGGAGAGCGTGGTCAACAGTAACTTACCGCGTCCCACCGATACCCAAATCGCTGCGGGCCAACCGTCGACCGAGTGCGTCACATCTCCACCTTGGTGCACCACCCGTTTCATTCGCACATAGTCGTCGCGATCAACAACTCTGTCTTGCGCCGCGAAAGAATGGTTAGCGACTTCGACTTCAAAATGGTTCAAGTCTACGGTGGAAACAGTTTCAATCTGAAAGCTTTCAGGAAGTAGATCACTTATCGCATCGGTATCGATAACGTCGAGCATGATCCAGATTCGCCCGCCGCTTTGTAGGAAGCGTTGCATGATATCGATGTTGGCAGCGTCTTCAAAAACAGCTGGACCGGACACGATCAGTAGATTGATGGACTTCCAGTCGGCTAGATTCAGCGGCAATGGTTCTGAATCCAAGACGACCGTTTTCCTTGATAAGCCACCATCGACACGGGTGGCAGTCACGAATTCGTAAGTGTAGTAGGGCAATGTATCCGGCCATCTCCAGTAAACCGCGACCGGTGGTTCCGGCTCCATAGCGATCGCAGTGATGTTTGCCTCTTGTTGGACTTGGATCGACAAGGTGCGTTTGATCGTCTCATCGCCGTTCTGGACGAGCACTTCACGCTCGCCTCGCATCACGTTCAGCGTCAGTACCACTTCCACAGTTGGATTCGGTAGAACATTCGCAAGCCTAAGCTGCATGTCATAGCTCTTGACATCACCGGCGGCCAATTCAACCCGATGACGATCTTCTTCCCCGGTCTGACCCGCGATTTGCCCTACTAAAAAACCGTTCTCAGGAGTCTTACCGGAGTTCGTGACTTCACAGCGGATAATCAAGACACCGCTAGGCAAGGCGCGTGTCTGTGGCGAAATCGTTACACCCGAGATTGTGATTCCTTCGAATGTGTCCGCCGGTTTTACGACGATGTCGGTCTGCGTACTGACCTGCGCTGGCGAATCTGCCTGCGCGTCCGTCTGCGCGAGAACTTGAGTCGATCCTGGCACGCCGAGCAGCGCGATCCAAGCAGCGATCAGAATGCAGTAACGCCAAGTGAATTTGGCGAGTATTGTTAATGAGCCTTGGCTGCGGAAAACCAGGTCTGGCCAGGTGCATGATGCGGAGCAGTTGCTGGGGGACATGAGCACTTGCTTGGGAATGATTGGAGCGAAGAGAACAAGGCAGGGCGCCGACGGGGCATCAGCTTACCATAAGTTGCTTAGTCTGTTCTAGATTTTCGCGTAAAGCAATTGGTGAAGCGATACCCAAGTCCATTTTTGTCTAGTCGCGAAGGCCGATTTCTAATAACATCCACGGATTCGTTTAGTGCGAGGGAAAAGGAGGCCCAGGTGTCGACGCTGATTAGCATTCTCCGCGCGGTTCATTGCCGGAGCACTCATCATTTTTTCGCGATCGATGCGCTCGATCGGATCGACACGCCGAATGGTCGCAGGTTGGCTAGCGTCCTGTTAGCAAACTACCAAGAGTATCTGAACGGAGCTAAGGATCCCGATACGAAGTTCAAGGACTTTCAGAATCATGTGATCCACGTCAGCGATAACCACTGGGGCGGCGCGCCCAAGGCCTGCGAAACTTGGTTGGCGCGAGTCATTGAAGACATGCACAATTCCGATTGGAAAGCAGCCGCTTACTCCATCGGCGTACTGAGTCACTACTTCACTGATCCGATGATGCCCTTGCATACCGCTCAACATCCTTCGGAAGCAATCGTGCATCGCCCGCTCGAGTGGTCGGTGTGCAAGTCCTATGATTGGATCTTCAGACGCTGCACCAACCGAAGCGAGTTTCCCCTTGAGAATGGGCCCGGCTGGATAAGCAAAGCTGTTTTGGCGGGTGCAGCCATTGGGCACCAGCACTACATGCCATTAATCGAATGCTACGATCTGAAGAAAGGTGTCCTTGATCCACCCTCGGGCTTGGATGCACGTTCCCGGGCAATCCTGACTGAGATATTTGACCATGTGCTAACGGGTTGGGCTCGTGTAATCGACCGCATCGCTGCGCTGGCTATCGTCGAAATACCAATCTGCCCGCTCACGTTCGCGACCGTTATGGCGGCCGTCGACGTGCCAGCCGCCTGGGTCGTGGGAAAAATCAGCGATGCTACCGAACAACGCGCCGTAAAGGCCATCTTTGAGGAGTACCAAGCCACGGGGCAAGTCGTCAAGAACGTGCCTCCAGAGATTCGCGCGGTGGCCAGCATCAAGCCCCTGCCTCCTGAGAAACGCCCCACACCGGCCAAGAAAATCGTACATCCCCCTGCAGCTTCGCAAGCTCCGCCGCTCCCAGAATCAATCCCGCAAGCGCCAGTTGCACAAGCGCCAGTTGCACGAGCGCCAGTCACGCAGGATCCAGTCACGCAGGATCCATTTGCTCGCGCTTCAAACCCTGAATCGCCACCAACACTGACTCCATCGGAGAAAGTGGCGATGCCTGTATCTGTTGAAAGTGTTCCTGCGGCGAGCGATAAAACAAGTTCATCTGCGCGTGAAGTCACCGAACCGACCGCGCGGGACGCGAGGCTCAGTTTGGATTCCGATATCGTCGACGCGCCATCCATCGGCCCCAAGACAGCCACTCGCTTTCATCAGATCGGCGTCAATACGATTCGTCAGTTTCTGGCCACATCCGCCCCCGATATGGCTGCACAATTGAACGTCGGTTGGATAGATGAGAGCAAGCTAATTGATTGGCAAGATCAAGCGCGCTTGGTCCTTCAAGTCCCTGCGCTATGCGGCTACAAAGCTCAACTGCTGGTCGGCATCGCTTGTCGAACGGCGGACGAACTGGCTTCATGCGATGCCGATTCGCTTCACAACGAGATCAGCCAGTTTTGCGTCAGCGAACCTGGTGCAAGAATCCTACGCAGTGCAACCCTACCGAGCCGCGATGAAGTGGCCAAATGGATTGTCAGTGCGACTGGGCCCGGTGACGCCCAACGGGCCGCGTAGCTACCTTTCGAGGGATACCGCAGTACTCCCGAAATGCTTGAGGGCTTGTCGATCATTGGGTAGCGGAAGCCGTCAAGGCTTTCGAGGGCCTCGGTAGCCGCCGCTGCCAAGCGGTGGTTAGTCACCCCGCATCGTGTCCACCGTCTGGCCACGGTGGCTACTCGAAATGCTTGACGCATTCCGCTACCCAAAAATTTGCACTGGTGTGCCGATGGCACGCGAAAACCAAAATACTCAACCCAAAAGTTAAACGGTGTCGAGGCACTTGCAGGTACGAACCACCAAAACGTCAAACCCTAAGGTATGATACGTATCAATTGAAGTCGTCTGCAGGCGGAGGCAGTGACTAGCGCTTTGTCCACATTAGATTTTGTGGTTAGGCACATTAACCGACGTGCGTTAGCACCGGTTTCCGCAATGTGAAAACCGCGGCTAACGCCGTGCGGTTAATAGCACTCAAGTGCGATCAACCCAAAAATCTAATCTGGACAGAGCACTAGCGTCTTGGTCTTGCGATCCACACTCATTTCAATGAAACAACATGCAACCAACTCAACCCCTATCCCGCCGACGACTACTTCAAGCACTCAGTGCGGTGAGCGTTGGCTCACTTGCCTTTCAGCGTACACTCGCCGCCCAGGTCGCTGAAAAAGGCGCACTCACTGCCGAAATGATCAATCAAGCTGAATGGGTCGCGGATCTCGAGTTGACGGATGAAGAACGTCAAGCGGTTGCGAAGTCCCTAAATGGTATTCTCGAGAGTGCGGCAAGCATTCGAAAACTGACCATCGATGCCGATACTCCGCCGGCTCAAGTATTCCGCCCAGACTTCTTTTATGCGATCGCAGATGCCGAATCCCCGGAAACGAACAGTACCAACCAAGGCGATGCCAACAAATCTCCCACCCAAGTTCAAGTTGCGTGGTCCGTCGATACAAACGCAAAATCGACACCCGCTGATGAACTTGCCTTTTCATCGATCACTCATCAGGCGAGCCTGCTAGCGACCAAGCAGCTCTCGAGCAAAGAGTTAACCGAGCTTTATCTCGCGCGACTGAAACGCTTTGACCCAGTATTGAAGTGCGTCGTCACTTTGTTGGAGGAGCATGCATTGGAGTTGGCGAAGGCCTCCGATGAACGACGAGCCGCAGGACGTTCGCGCGGCGTGCTGGATGGCATTCCTTGGGTCGCGAAAGACCTGATCGCCATCCCACCTTGGAAGACAACTTGGGGAGCCGAGCCGTTTAAGGACCAAGTCCGTCGCAGTATTGCAACCGTTGCGTCGCGATTGGCCGCTGAAGGTGCTGTGGTGCTTGCCAAAGTCACGCTTGGCGCTCTCGCTTGGGGCGATGAGTGGTTCGGTGGCATGACGCGCAATCCTTGGAATACTGAGCAAGGTAGCAGTGGCTCTTCGGCAGGCAGCGCATCCTCGGTGGCCGCAGGCCTTGCAACATTTGCTCTTGGCAGCGAAACACTCGGTAGCATCGTGTCACCTTGTCGACGCTGCCGCACCAGCGGTTTGCGGCCAACTTTCGGGCGAATCAGTCGCGCGGGGTGCATGCCGCTGGCATGGTCGATGGACAAAATTGGTCCTATTGCCCGCCATGTAGATGACTTGGCATTGGTCTTCAGCGCACTGCTGGGCACTGATGGCAAGGATCCGTCCGTGGTTGAGCGACCATTTCACTGGCCAGTTGACCGCAAATTGTCAGAACTGACCATTGGAATCACCAACGATACTTTGAACTCAACCGAACAAGCGGCTTTAGATTTTTTGACGACTGCGGGGGCGAAGACCAAGACGCTCGACCTCAAGAGTGACATTCCTGTGGAAGCACTCAGTGTGATGCTAGGCGTCGAGGCCTCAGCAGTTTTCGAATCCCCATTCCGTGCTGACCGCGCGGCCAAATATGGACTGTGGTCCAGCACATTCCGCAATTCGCAATTTGTAACGGCAATTCACTTCCTACAAGCCAATCGTTTGCGTGGGCAGTTGATATCCGAGACGCAACGCAAGCTGAGCCAAGTGGATTTGGTGCTTGGAGGAAACGACCTGACGCTGACCAACTTAACTGGCCATCCTTCATTGATCGTGCATTGTGGGTCGGAGACGGTGCGAGAAAAGAAAGTGCCAGGCGTGATTAAGCTAACCGCGGCTGCCTACCGTGAAGACGTGCTGCTGCATGTTGGCAAAGCGATTCAAACCGCGTTGCCTCCCAACCCAAATGCCCCGACCTTGAGCGAATCTTGAGCTAACCTTGAGCGACCGCCAAGTCGTCAACGGCTTCGCTTGCGCGAACTAAATCAGCTCCTTGGCAAACCGCAACTCGTGAGCGATTCCGTGCGCTAGATCGGGTTGCTGCAGCTCAGGTGGCAGGACAGGCCAGGCATAAGTTTCAACTTCGTAATGCCCGGTAAACCACTTGGCACCATCGCAATTGTCGCTTCCATGTTGCTTTAGGTAGTCGCAAACCGTCTTGATATCCGCTTGAGTCGTTTCCAGTTCGCCGAATTTATTGACATAGATTGGCACGTGGAAGTGAACGCGCCACGGTACAGTCGGATATTGTTCAGCCACCATCCATTTCTGAAAGGCTTGCGGAAGATCTTCAACCAATGCGTCGAATCGTCCGTCTGTGCGCGAACGGGTCGTTTGGTGCAAGTACTTGGGTTCATTAAAGCTTCGCAGTTGTGCGAGCACTGCAGCTTGGCTTTCGGGACGACCTACGACTTGATCCCATGGCACATGCACAGCCGAAGATATTTGTACTTTGCCGACGCGGATACCGTTTTTGCGATAGGTCTCAAGGGCTTGAAGCTGCGGTTCGAACATTACGCCGCTATGACATACATCGTGACAAACCGTCAAGTACCGTCGCGCTAGTTTGGCATCCGGACCACTGAACAAGTAGTGCTGAAAGAACTCGGCAAGTTCATCGGCGGTGTTGAGAATACAGCCTGGCTCGGGCTCGATGGCCAGCACAATCTCGCGACCACTCGATTGTGCTAGATGGTCAAGGAACTTGGCAACCTCCAACAAATTGTCTGCGGCCAAGTGAAATTCTTCGGCATGCCATGGACAATGGGGCCAACCAATGGGCAATGTCGAAATGGAACCGTTCGCGCCAGCAGGCAGGATTACGTCCAGCACTTGAGCCAAGCACATGCTGTAACGAGCCCGAGAGTGGCAGCTCCAGGTAGGTTCGTAAACGGCGTGCTTTACCACTGCTTGATGAAAGTCACCCTGTGGGAAGCCATTCATCGTATAGGGCAAAAAGTGGTTCGACTCTAACCAGTCACGGAACTCGCCCACCGCTTGTTTTTCAATCAGCTCATTGGCCGCTTCCTCGGCAAGCCAAAGACCGACTGGCAAGCGACCGTGCGGTGCGAGCTCACTGCGAACTTTGCCGGCATACTGCAGCAGGTTCGCGCGCGCCTGCTCCAGGGAAGTACCGGCATGCACGTTGGTGCAATAACCAATCGGGTAATCGGCTGAAGATGATTGTGGAGTCAAGATTATAGCTCTGCGATTGAGGAAGTAGCATGGGAGAGGTTAGCTGCATCGCATTGCATTGTACCGGTTTCGCGATCAACCGGGGCAGCACATTTCGTACAAGAAACGGCTGAGGCGATGTCCAAGCCGCCGCTTATTCGCAGGTTACTTACGACTATTACCCCAAATCACCGGCAGTTAGTGCTAGTGCCTTGTCCAACTTAGATTCTTTGGGTTCACTGTGGTTGGCATGTCCCAGTGTAGCCACCGTTGCCAAACGGTGGACACTATGCGTTTGCCTAACCACCGCTTGGCAGCGGAGGCTACGACCAAACCCAAAATCTAATCTGGACAAAGCACTAACGACAGACCACGAACAGCTCTGCGTCTCTGTGGTTAAGTAAGCTGCGTCCTCATACTCTTTAGAAAAGATCATGGAGCAACGAAACGTCGGGTTCTGGTTCTCTTATCTTTTACCGCCCATTTTTTATCAGCTATTCACGATCCCGATGACGTCATTCCTCAACCGCGAGGTGCCGGACTAGTAGGTCCTGTAGGTCCCGCGATGTGCTAGCGTAAGCGGCGGAAATTTTCAAATTGGATTTGACTTTTGGAAAAGATTGTTTTTAGGCAGCCAAAAGGAGTAACTGGCTTCGAGTTTCTGAGCTGCGATTACCGCCGTCTTGCGCGGCGGATCGTTGACCGAGGTGGGTGGGTTGCTCTCGCCGAGTGCAACCATCTGCACTTGACAGCGACGCTGGTCGCACCCGGCAGGAGCGACCCACCAAAGCGTGTCGCGAATCGGTTGAGGTGATTGCTTGGGGGCTAAGCCAAGCAATTTGTAATTGAAACAATAATTGGCTATAGCCAAAGGTGCTCGCGCTGAATTCAGGCAGAGTCAGAGATGCAGATACGTTCAGCCAGAAGTGTCCAAGACGGCTTGAATCACATGCCCGTGCACGTCGGTCAAGCGACGGTTGGCTCCATTGTGCTGAAAGGTCAAGCGTTCGTGATCAATGCCTAACAGATGCAGCACAGTTGCATGAAAATCATAATTGCTGATCGGGTCGCGAACCGCTTTCCAAGACCATTCGTCCGTCTCGCCGACGGCAATGCCGGGCCTAACACCTGCGCCCGCAATCCAACCAACTGCGGCTCGACCGTTATGGTCGCGTCCTTCGCTTCCTTGAGAAAACGGCATCCGCCCAAACTCGGTGTTCCATAGCAACAGCGTATCGTCGAACAACCCGCGAGCCTTGAGATCCGCCAACAGCGCAGCTGTAGGTTGATCCGTGGCTTGAGTCATGGGTGGTAACTCTTTGATGATGCTACCGTGGTTATCCCAATTGCCAGTCGGACCATTCGAACCGCTCCAAACCTGCACGACTCGAACTCCGCGTTCAATCATCCGCCGCGCCAACAAGCAGCGTTTACCAAAATCTTCCGTAACTGGATTGTCGAGCCCATAAGCGCGATGAGTCGCTTGGGACTCACGCGACAGATCAAAGACTTCCGGCGCACTCAATTGCATCTTAGCCGCTAGTTCGTAGGCGCGAATGCGAGCCTCAAGCCTGGGGTCGTGATCATTCGCAACCGCATTATCGCGATTCGTCGCCGCCAAAAGTTCCAAGCCTGCTTGTTCTGCTTTTGCAGTTACAAATCTCGCATTCGCTGGAGCATGGAGCCCGTGCAACGGTTCGGCAAGATGAGCCTGAATGGTGGTGCCTTGATGACTGACAGGCAGAAAACCCGCGCTGAAGTTACCGCGTTGATTATACGGTAGGCCGCGGGCATCAGGCAAAACCACGAAGGCAGGTAGATTCTCATTGATTGTGCCCAGTCCATAGCTGACCCACGCTCCGAAGGATGGAAACCCGGGTAGTTGAAAGCCCGTATTCATCAAGTAACTAGCGGGACCGTGCACGTTGGTCCGCGAAGTCATCGACAATAAGACTGCGACCTCATCGACATGCCGCGATAAATGAGGCAACAGAGAACTGACCCAACGTCCGCATTCGCCATGCTGGGCAAATGCAAATGGGCACCCGAGTACATTTCCGGGCACACTAGTGGCGGCTTCGACGCGTTCGTCGGTCGCGGGTTCGAACTTCTGTCCATGCCGCGCTTGCAACAACGGCTTGTAGTCAAATAAGTCCATTTGACTCGCGCCGCCATTCATGAACAACTGAATCACTCGCTTTGCCTTGGCAGGGTGATGCAAGCCACCATTGAACGCTGCTTGGGGTTGGTCGCTGAGCACGCGATCGTTCCCCAGTAACTGCCAAAGCGCAACTCCGCCCAGTCCACTGGCTGCACTCTGCAACAGATTCCTGCGTGACAACATGATACGTAGCTCAATCTATAAACATGAATTCATTGGTATTGAACAGCAAACGGCAGAAGTTCTCGAGCCCATGTTCATCGGCATAGCGAACAAAGCGTTCCAATTCAACTGCGGTTGCTTCGCGTCCCAAAGCCAATTGCACCGCCCAAGCGACTTGTTGCACCGATCCCGGATTCTCGGCCCTAAGTCGTTTGGACAAATGTTCGGCTTGATTTAAGACTAATGGATCGTTCCACATGGCGAGGACTTGTTGCACCGTAACGCTGTTGGTTCGCGAGGGCATGATCTGATCGCCGGCTGGACAATCGAGTGCTTCCATGAACGGGTCAGGCAGAGTTCGAAACAAGAATCGATACACACTGCGGCGTTGCCCAGCGGGCCCGTTGAGATCAAAAATTCCGTAGTCGATGACCGGAGTAACATGCCTACCAGGCTTCAAATCGAATTGCCGGTCGCTGGGGCCTCCCATACGCAAGTCGAGTTGACCGGAGGTCGCCAGCATCGCGTCTCGAACACATTCGGCATCCAAACGAATACGATTCATTCTCCACAGTAAGCGATTGTCCGTATCAAGCGTTTCGGCTTGATCTTCACGAACACTTCGATCGCCAGCTTGCAAGCACTCAGCAGCACGGGAGGTTTGTTGATAAGTCTCACTCATCAGCATTTTGCGGTGCAGCGTCTTCAGCGATTGACCTGAGTCGCGGAAGTCGACCGCTAGCCAGTCGAGCAATTCGGGATGTATTGGCTTGGATCCAAGTCGGCCGAAGTCATTGGGCGTGTCGACGATACCGCGTCCAAAGTGATGCTGCCAAATTCGATTTACGATTGAACGCCATAGCAGTGGATTGCGTGTATCGGTCAGCCACTTTGCCAATGCGGCCCGTCGAGTCGATTCGTGTTGACCATCGGCGACTTCGAACTTCGCCGGCAAACCTTCGATACATGTCAGTGCACCTGGGGATACGAGTTCCTTGGGCGAGCGAATGTCGCCTCGTGCAAGTCGATGAATCGGTCTTGGCCCCGGTGGTGGCTTGAGCGACCCGTCCGGCTCAAATTCCGCTGCGGCAGCATAAACAAGCTTGGGCTTAGGCAACGCCGCCAACTCACTTGCTACACGTTCACGTGCAACATACAAAGCCAACTGAAAGCGTTGTTCCTCGGATCGTGAATCGGCTTCAATCGCAAGGATCTCTGCGATATCCGCTGGCAGGTGGTTCACTGAAAGCGGTGGAGTATCAGTCGAGTACGTGATTTTCGGTCGTCCGATCAGATGCCCTCGACCATGCAATTGCTTCAATCGCACCGTAATCTTCTGCTGGCCGCGGAGCTGAACCGGCGCCGTAAACTCAAAGATCGCTTCATGTCCCACGCCAACATTAGGATGGATCCCCCAAGCCGTATCGGGATTTCCATCGATGGCTTTCGCAACACCCCAATCGGCTTGGTCGAAATCGGATATGGCTCGCGCAATTGGGATAAGAGTGTCTTCGCCCAACAAGACTTCAATTTCAGATAGATGCAGATTCCCATTATCTTGACGTCCTGGTCCGGACATGGGCAACGATGGATCAGCTAGTACTTCGACTCGGATTCCGGTAATGGTTGAATCGGTTGCCAATCCAGCAATTGTGTAAGTGTCTCGTTCTGGTCGTGTTCCGCTGGCAAGGAAGGAACCATCTGGCTGAGCCGTCAAAGTGCTACCATCCGTTGAAGCGGCCGTTGCATTGCTCAGCGACCTCCAAGTGAGGACACGACCAGCTGAATCTCGCTCCCAAGCGGCGACTGATTTCTGCGCCGCCGCTTGCAGCAGTTCCTCCTTGATCGCGGCGTTGGGGGAAGCCAAGTGGTCAGCCCTTAACCGTAGCGCCTGACGGGTTGTACGTATCGCTGCATTAACATCGTAGCTTCGGTTGGCGCGCTCGACGCCCGCAAAAACCGCTTGCAGGCCATAGTAGTCCGCTTGCGAGATCGGATCGAACTTATGATCGTGGCAACGCGCGCAATGCA
Source organism: Pirellulaceae bacterium (assembly GCA_033761895.1). GTDB lineage: Bacteria > Planctomycetota > Planctomycetia > Pirellulales > Pirellulaceae > Aureliella. The sequence continues at coordinate 28,079 of JANRMD010000362.1, forward strand.
CCGTCAAACTAGTGAAGTTACTCATGACGTTCGTAAGCATATCGTCGCGATCGACATAACGACCTATTTCACGATCGATTGTGTCTTCGCGAATGTCGCGTAACGTGCTCTCATCCCACGGCCCCGCCGCGAGAAAGCCGAGCGCAGCGATCTTCTGAGGGTCGTCCGAGGCCAGCACATCTGCAGCGATTTGCTCGTGCACGAACTGCTTGAAAGGCGTATCGTCGTTGAATGCGGCGATCAGATAGTCGCGGTAGGGCCACGCGTTTTCACGGATGCGATCTTGATCGTGCCCATGCGTCTCCGCAAAGTGGGCTGCATCCATCCAGTGCCGCGCCCAACGTTCACCATACCTCGGAGCAGCCAACAAGCGGTCGACCAGTCGTTCATAAGCGTCGGGGTTGTCATCCGTTACAAATGCAACGACTTCTTCAGGCGTCGGTGGCAAACCGAGCAAATCAAAATAGACCCGACGAACCAAGGTCGCCTTTTCCGCACGTGGTGCAGGCGACAAGGCATGTTCCTCTAGTTTCGAGCGTACGAATGCATCGATCGGATGATGGGCGCTGGCGTGATGCGGAACGTCGGCGTGGGTTAACGGTCTGAGCGACCACCAATCTCCCTTGGCGTCTTCCTGATTGTTCGCTGAATCGGGCCATATCGCGCCTTGATCGATCCACGCACGCAAGATGTCGATCTGTTGGGCAGTTAGTCGATTGCCTTTGGCGGGCATCAGCATGTCGTCGACTTGGCCAGTGACGAAGTGCATCAGCGGACTGTCGGCAGCATTATTCGGAATGATGTTCGGGGCATAATTTGCGCCGCCAGTCAGCGCCACTTCGCGAACGTCCAAGCGGTATTCACCTTCCTGACGCAGCGGACCATGGCACTTGATACAAGCCGCCTTAAGAATCGGTTGAACATCCTCCACAAAGCTGATCGGCCGAGTTTTGTCGTCCAGTTCGTCGCCCGCGAAACACGTTGTGTCAATAGAACTGGCAAAGCCAGCCAACGTCAACGCAGCACGAACTAGACAACGCAATAAAAGCCGTACTTTGCTAAGCACTAAGAAAGGTGGGTTGGTGGGCATGGACCTAGTCCCGACTGAAGTCGTCGACATGCATGAGCCCCGCTAGTCGTAAGGGATAAACCTATATTACTCAAAACCACAGAAAAATTCAGGAACGAGACCTAAGGCGGTAGCGAGCATAAACTACCGCCAACAAGCCCCCTATGGCACCTACGATCAAATTCACGAGTGCTTGCAACAAGAACGATTGGAAGTCCAGAAGATTTAGATTTGGATCAGCTAGCCCCAGGACCAAAACAGGGAAGGCAAAAACGGTTGCAAACAGGCATGGCAGGAACCACCACGATATCAGTTGGGTTATAAGAACATTAGTTAGTGAGGCAGGCGGTCCATCAGGTCGATGAACTCGCGGAGGTTCGTAAGGATTCAATTTCGCACTTTCGGAACGCGGTCCCACCGCCATGTCACTTACTTTCAAAGCAACTGATTTCCAGGCAGTGCCTGTCATTCCAGTCCGCTGGTCCGGCTTTATGGACCGCGGACGTCCTAGTCCGCTGAACCCGTCACTTGTGCAAACACAACCCGTTTTGGTACTTGGCTTTAAGGGCGAGCAAGACTTATCGCATTCTTGGAACGGCCGATGCCGCAAAGCGAGAAAGCACTTCAAACACCAGCCCGCTTGCGGCTACAATGCGGCCTCTCTGCGGCCTCTCTGCGGCCTCTCTGCGGCCCAAAACTTACAACTCGCCCTACTATCGCGCCGCATGCACAATCGGTTGAGCGGTTGTTTTTACGCGGCAAAGATAGGAATCCACGGTCACGTACAGCCAACCATCAGGTCCGATCTCGCAGTTGCTGGTTCGCTCGTTGGTGACCAAACGTCCGATCAATTTCCCCGCTGGATTGAACACAAACACACCGCCAGGGCCACTGCCCCAGACGTTGCCTTTCGAATCTACCACCAAGCCATCCGGCAAACCGGGTTCCTTGTTGTTGACTCGATCGGTTGCATTGTGAAGTTCTTTGCCATCGCCCAACGTGCCATCCGCTTTGACTGGAAACGCTGTCCAGTTGGCCTTCATGGGATCCGATTGAGCTACATACAGGGTCTTTTCGTCGGGTGAGAAACCGATGCCGTTGGGACGCTCGATAGACTTGGTCAACAGCGTGACCGTTCCATCTACCGCTACTCGGTATACGCCACAGAAATCCAGCTCACGCATCGGATCTTCGAAACGTTGAGGCAATCCATAGGGAGGATCAGTGAAGTAAATGTCCCCGTTGCTCTTGAGCACAGCATCGTTGGGGCTGTTCAAACGCTTGCCTTGGTAGCGATCTGCGATGGTCATTTTACCACCACCCTTTGTCAGTACACTGACGCGGCGATCACCATGTTCACACATCACCAGACGTCCCTGCTTGTCGCGCAGCAGGCCGTTACAGCCAGGTTCAAGTCCATAGTAGGTTACCCCAGTGTAGCCCGATGGCATCATGAACAGTTCGATGCCCGACTTGGGGGTCCATTTGAAGATGCTGTTGCGAGGAATATCTGAGAACAGCAAGTGGTCACCCATCCAGACAGGGCCTTCTGTCCACGTAAAGCCTTCGCCAATGATCTCTATCTTCGAGTCAGCGGGGACAAGCTGGTCGAATTCTGGATCTTTGCGTTCAATGCTGCCCAGGTACTTTTGAGCCGTCGCGGAACTTGCCAGCCCAATACAAAATGCGCACGCAAGGCATGCTGAGAGGAATAATTTGGTCATTTGAGGAAACTTCTCCGAATAGATTTACGAGGATGGGGTGGGAAGGCTGTGGTGGGAAATTAGCTAAGGTGCCGAATCGCCTTTGGGGGCTTCACTTGCACTTGCCGCTTCGGGCTTGGCTTCGGTCTTGTCTTCGGCTGGGTTGGCCTCGGGCGCGGTTGCTGTACTGGAACCTGGCGCACCGAGTCCTGGACCGTCGACGCTTGGCCCGGGACCTACGTTAGGATCGCCTGAGGTGTCGGGCACGATCGTGGTGGGAAGATCTCCACCTTTGGTACCTGAGCCGGCAATAATCATCTCTTGCACATAAAACACGTAGGTCATCAGCGTGGGTCCAGCGTAGTAGCCGCCAACTCCCAAGATGAGTAATCCGATGATCAAGGGCACGGATGTTCCGCGCCCTTTCTTTGCGACTTTCTGCTCAGTGCTCATGCTAGAACTCCCGCTATTCAAAAATTCACGAATGCTTTACAGCGGCAAGATACCGCCGTTACTGTTGATTTGCAAAGCAAAACAGGTGCTTCACGCCACGAATGATAATCTTGTCCGAAGAAATCGGAACGGGTGAGCCGATGACGGATTCGCCCATGTTGTTCTCCGAGAGAACCTCGAACTTACCGTTCGCAAGGCTGGCAACAAAAATGACGCCATCTTCGCGCGGCGCGTAGAGCGTATCGCCGGCAACGAGCGGTGAAGAGTAAAAGTTCGAGCGGTTTTTGGGAAACGCATCTTTCCAAACGGTCTTGCCTGTCTTGGGATCCACACATTCAACTTCGCCTCGGTCGCGGACCAAGATCAACTGGTCTTTGTAAGCAGCTGGAGTTGGTACAAAAGTGCCCACATCGTCCCGCTTCCATATCTGATTGGACTTTGTGACGTCTCCTTTGCCGGTAAGACGCACACCGAAAAGTCTTGGGATGCCTCGATCATTGCGACCATAAGCGATAACCGCAGTATCACCAAAGATAACAGGTGTCGCGATCGCTGGCCAAAGTTTGCTTTCCTCGGGATTGAAACCACCGCACGTCCAAACAACTTGGCCATCGGAGGCATTGTGAATGGTCACATGTTCCGCACCCCAAATCAGGATCGACTCCTTGCCTTCATGCTGAATCACCAAGGGCGTTGTATAGCCGTGATCACATTCCTGGGGAGTCTTGTAGTTGCGAGCGACCTTCCAAGCGAGTTCACCAGTTAGTTTGTCGAACGCGGCCAGCCAAGATTCTCCTTCATGCATGCGAACCATAATGACGAACTTCTCCGTCAACACGGGTGACGTCCCGTGATCCCAATACAGCGTGTCTTTGCCAAATCGTTCGACCAGATCCGTTTGCCAGCGGACCTTGCCATCATTTTCAACCGCAGCTAACGTGCCACTTTTGAAGAAGCAGAACACCCCTTTTCCGTCCGTGATTGGCGACGCATTACTTCCGGAGCCGTTGGCATGCTTGCCAGGATTCTCCTTGCCAAACTTCGTCCGCCATTGCTCGCTGCCCGTAAGGCTGTAGCACAGCAGACCATCGTTGCCTTCGATCGGAGCCGTCACGAAAATCGACTTGTTGCTAACAATCGGTGTTGAACAACCTTTGCCCGGTAGCTCGATCTTCCACGCGCATTTGTTCGGATCGAGTTTGCTCGGATACATCCCTTGCTGGACGCTTCCATTGGAATGTGGACCACGCCAGTTTTGCCAGATGAAATTGTCTTCACTGAATGCGTGGCGTGAAAACATCAAGGTAAAAGCGATTACAAGGCAAGTTGACTTACAGTTCATGACTGGTTTTCCGAATGTTGTGGGAGGTGGGAAGTACTTGCGGATGTTTAGTGCTCGCAGCAGGGTTTGTGCGAGGCGAGGAGGTTAGCTGTAGTTTAGGAGCCTCGAGCTGACTTGTCGCGTGCGACGGCTTGTTCGCGAATCTTAACATGGGCTTGCTGCAATCGCTCGGGCCACTCGAATTTTGGTGCTTGGGTTGGATCGTAGCCTTCCATATGGTCCTTCAGACGCGTGGCGGGCTTAGTGTACTTCAATTCGGTATCCCCAAAAACCTCGCGGCACATATCCGCTAAGCCAGGATCGTATTCGATCAACTGCTCACGCAGGTGGACGTGGTTGTGATCGTGGTCATTGACGCGATTGTTGTCAAACCACGATTGAACTCCTTCCGCAAAGTACTCGTGATGGTTCATGGAGGCGTATTTGCCTTTCCACAAACCTGCCTTGATCGCCGCTTCATAAGTGGCCTTGAGCCGACTATCGAAAGTTGGATCCACGTTTAGCATGCCCCGTAAGTGGATATTATGCGCGAACTCGTGAATGAGTATGCACTCCTGCGAGTAGGGATCACCTGGATACCCTAACAGATTCTCCTCGGCGCACGAGCACAGCGGATCGGTCTCACTACCACCCAATCCTCGCGCGCGAGCGTCCCAGTAATCCTTGGCTTCTAAAGTGGGAAAGACAGGCATCTTTTCATTCGCCAAACGCTGGAACTCTGGTAAGTCCGTAGTGAATTCATCTTTGGCATGAATGCACAGTCTCGCACCGCTCTTAATCATCGCTTCGCGAACATCGGGACGCTTGGCGAGCATCATGTTCACCAGATAGGCGGCTTCCTTAAGCGCGTAAGGACTCACGCGCTCGGAGGCGACGATGGGAAAGCCGTTTGCGCTGATGCGCTGAGTGTAGAAGCTGGGCACACCGTCTTTCGCTGTTGGATCGAAACGAAATCCCTGGATGGGGACTTCGCTCGTTACCGTGAATTCGGATTTATCTTTCCTACCGGTGACCAGGAACCGATGACCAAGGGTCGTGGTGATAATCGTATCCGCGCCCGGCTCGATGGAGCCATTGGAAACGCGTTCCGATTCGTTCTTTAGCCAGTAAACGTCGACGGTCTGGTGACTACCGTTAATGATCTGTAGCTTGGGACGGTTGGGCCTGTCCGCTGCCTGTGACAGAACGCTAAGCAGCGTGCAGACAATGAACATGGAACGCATTACGATGGACTTGGCCATGTAGAAGGAACTCTGCAAGTGGAATCGCGGTAAGTTGAGTTCCTTATTGTAGCTCCAAAACGCGTTAAATCTCCTACCGGATCCGTCAAAATGATGCCGAGCACTACTCAGCAGTTTTCGCGCGACGATTATGAACAGTTTTGTGATGAAG
>JANRMD010000363.1:0-3121 GCA_033761895.1 Pirellulaceae bacterium
AGCGCGAATCTCTACCAACCCGTCGGCTTCATTACCAACAGGACTTAAAGGAGTCGAAGCCTTCGATGCATCGCTGTCTACCTTAGGTCCGGTGCGTTCCGCCAATCCGCCCTCGATCCAGCGACGAATAATGTCTTGCTCGCGGGCTGGAATCTGCGGGCTGTTGGGAGGCATAGCTGGGTCTTCCAGATGCGCGAGCGTTGTATACAACAGGCTGGCACTGGGATCTCCTGCTACAACCACGTCGCCTGACGCAGAACCAGCGCGAATGGCAGCGAGTTCCTTCAAGTCGAGTTCACCACGAAGTTCGTCAGGATTGTGACAAGTGACGCAGCGTTTGCGCAGAATCGGTTTGACCTGATCAAAGCCCACCACGTCTTCCGCCACCGACATAGCAGTCGGAAGCATCATTGCGGTAAACACGCACCAGAGGATAGTCGAGCGCTGAGGATTGATTGACATATTGATTTTTTAGTGATTGAAAATGAATTCGTTGGAGTTGAGGATCGCCCAGAAAAGATCGGTTAATTCCTTTTGCTGCTCTTTGGATTTACTGAGTTGAGCCGCGATGGCTTGTTTTTCACGGTCAGTGGGTGACCGTGTTAAGCAGGTAACATAAATCGCCTCAGCGGCCTCAATCCCCGATTTACCTTCGCTCAGCAGTCGTTCGACGAGTCCGCCCTCAGCGATCTTGCCACTTGTGTTTTCACCGTTCAGCAAATGCAGCGCCTGTGACAAAGTGGGCGATGTACTGACTTCGCAACTGCAGGGAGTGTTTCGAGAAGCGCGGCCAAACGTTTCCAGGAAATAGTTATTCGAAGTACCGTTAGGAACTTCGATGGCGCGTCCTCCAAGCGGCAAACCTGCCAGCTTATCGCTGGTTTGTGTTACTTGATTGATGCAATCGAGCAACACTTCGGCTCGCAGACGCCGAATACGTGCATGGCTGAAGTTGCGATCATCCCACTCATTCCAAATCGATGTTTGCGTTTTGAGTTGATAAGTTTTCGAGTTACAGATATCACGTGCAAGCTTACGCACATCGAACTGATATTCAACAAGATGTTCCCCGAGAGCATCGAGTAGTTCTGGGTTGGTCGGAGGATTGCTAACACGCACATCATCAACTGGATTGACAATGCCAAGTCCCAGAAAGTGCGACCAAAGCACGTTGGCAGTATTGTTCGCGAACTGACGGTTGTTCTTGGATGTCAACCACTCCGCCAATTCGTCGCGCAAATCGGTGCCTGCGCGTGGTTCAACCAGATCGCCTCCCAGGAACTTGGGACGCACTTCGCGCCCTGCGACGGGGTGTTTGAGGTTCCCTTCACCCAAGTTAAACACCGTAACCTCTCGCGGGTCGCGAGCCTGCTTGTAACCCACTTGACTCACGAAGCTTGCAAATCCGTAGTAGTCGTCCATCGTCCAACGATCGAAGGGATGGTTGTGGCATTGGGCACATTGAATACGGGTGCCCAGGAAAGCTTGGGCGATGTTCTCGGCCAAGAGTTGTGGAGTGGTTTCAGTTTGATAGTAAGCCGTGGCTGGATTCTCAAACGTCCCACCACTCGCAGGGATCAGCTGCTGCAGAATTTTGTCGATAGTGACACCCGCGTGAACTTGCTTGCGCAGCCATTCGTCATAAAGCTGCAAGCCTTTACTGCTCAGCCCATTCGCACTGCGTATCTGTAGCAGTTCAGCGACTTGCATGGTCCACATATCAAGAAACGCTTCGCTATTCACCAACTCTTCCACCAGCAGTTCACGTTTATTCGGTTCTGAGCGTTGCAGGAATTCGCTCCGTTGTTCAACGCTGGGAAGCAAGCCCGTCGTGTCGAGCACGACGCGTCGCAGAAAAGTCTCATCGTCACAAACCTCAGAGGGCTGGACATGCAAATCGCTCCAGCGTTTTGCAGTTAGCTGGTCCACATAGTTCTGTGGTTCGAATTGCAGAGCCGGGTAGAGCTTACCTGAGCGCACAACAATCGAAGTGCCTGAAGTAAACTGGTCGAAACGAGCCATGATGAAGCCGCTTCCAGGGCCAGTTGCATCAATGCGTCCCTCAGGTGAAACAGTTGCAACCGCATCATTGTTGCTAAAGTACACGGCCAGATTACTAACGTCGCGAAACGAACCGTCGTCATACTTGGCTAACACGATCAACTCTTGCGATAGCTCTGGTCGTGACATCACCGCCTGCTGCGGATACACATCGATTCCGATAGTTGTGGCAACATCGGCTGGATCCGCCTGAGCACCCAGTGCTATCCAGGTAACCAGCGTTCGATACTCGGGCGAGCCGATATCGATACAGGTACCGCCAGTGTGAGGCACCTGCCCAGTGGCTTTGTTGATCAGTAAACAGTCATCGGGTTTCGACCGATCGATGCGGCGCCCGCTCATCTCGCGAGTCAGGCGGTAATAGTCTCCCGCTGGATCAAAGCCATAAAGACTCAAACCGAATCCATCTTTGCCCGATGCAGCCCCGTGGCACTTACCGGCGTTGCAACCCGCGCGAGTCAAAACAGGCAGGACATCGTTGCGAAAGCGGAGTGGGCGACCGGCTGCTTCCGAAGAAACACTAACCGCTGCGGAGCCGTCCTGGTCTTGCCACTTCGCTTCCAGAGTCGTCGACCCGCTGACTTCTGCTTGCAGTACACCTGGGGCGATCATGGAAGCAACCGCAGTTTCTGCAATCGAAAGTTTGGCTTCAGCGGTCACGTCCAGCGAACTGCCATCTTCAAGTTGAGCGACAACAACTACACGCTGCCTATCTCCGCGGTACTTGAACTCAATTTGATTCGGAAACAATTCGAGCTTAACGCATTTTGCACTCGGCACACTTGCGTTTGTGGGAGTAGTTTCCTCAGCGAAGCTTACGGTCGCGCTTGCACAACTGGCTATGAAAAGTGAACTCACCGCCAGCCAACTGAAACTGCGTCTGAATTCTGATGCAATTCCAGCGATCAGCGAGTGCGATACTTTGAACATCCAGCGTTCTCTACTGTTTTGCATTTTGCTTTCTCAGGGCTTCGAGGGGACTAAGCATACGGCCATCAATGGCCCGAAGGAGTTTGCCAGGTTCAGTGACATGAAGGTCTGTGCCTGAGGCCACTACAAA
>JANRMD010000364.1:0-38268 GCA_033761895.1 Pirellulaceae bacterium
ACATTGGTGTAGAAGGCTGCATCATCGCGCGCCACCGGAACGGCCGCCATCAGATGTCGGGGCTCCAATCGTTCAAGTAGGATTGCCCCAAAACGCTTGCGAGCAACAGGCCTGGATAGCGACTTGCGACGCGTTAGAGCATATTCACGCAAGGTCGCGCCCAAAGTACGCCCAGCGTTGATTGAGTGATTGATTGATTGATTGATTGAGTGATTGATTGAGTGAGTGAGTGAGTGATTGAGTGATTGAGTGATTGAGTGAGTGCCGTAATAAATTTGCAAACGAACGCATCACCAGAGTCCTTGAGGAGAGGGTTGGGACTTGAACGAGAGATTCGAAACGACTGGACGAGCTTGAGAGTTTTGGTCAGGTTTTGTGACTGCACGCTTGCAATCACGTTTAGAGATAGAGCGAGATAGAGCTGGTAGGACGAGAAAGAAGGAACAGCTTGATGCTCAACTGTTCGCCAACCTATCGCTGGAAGTTTTGCATGTCAACAAAATTATTAGGAGTTGTACCTAAATTCATCAAAAATAATTCTTTGATAAAATGTTCAGCATGTGGGGGGATTGGGTATTGCAATTTGCATGACTCGCCCTTCTGCGTACCACCAATGGGTATGAAAAAACAACGATTTGCAAAAGTCAAGTTGCAATCGTTTTTCAAATACTCAATCGTGCCCGCGTTCAAGCAATATCCCAATTTCCGCAACCGCCAATCTCAACGATGCAGCAGCCATTTTGAAATTGGTGTGACCAGAGACTTCAGGTTGGATCTCCGTGAACAGCTCGGTAGCACGCCGCAGTTTGCTGTACTTCTTCTTGGCTAACTTGAGATAACCCGCTTCATCTTGACTGTCGAGCGACGGGCCGAGGGCTAGCATGTAGTCATAGAGGTCGCGATGCACCGATGCCAACTCTTCATCTTCCGCTTGCTCGTCGCTGTGCTTCAAGAAAGCTCGCACCATCCACACATGGGCTAGCTGAGCGTCGATGCGAGCCATCAGACTTTCTGGTTCAGGGCTTGCTGGTGTAGGGCTTGCTGGTGTAGGGCTTGCTGGGGCTGAATCAGTCATCTTTACTTAACAGGCTTGGGAAAATTCAAATGCTTGTGGAGGAAATCAAACGTTCCGATACCGTTGATCGTATGCGGTCCAGCGAAAAACTCGATCTCACAGCGATCGCCAATCCCCAGTCTCGCGTTATAGAGATGCCGTACTTTGGCAAACTCGCTGGCCACGCGATCATCGGGACCAACACCGTCAAAGTGCCCACGTTCTACCATGAATGGCCGCGGTGCGATCAGCGCAGCCATCTCGGCATAGTTGAACTTCGAACCTAAATCGAATTCAAAGATCTCATACTCGTTGGTCCACACGTAGCTGTAGCTCGATTGCGTTGAGGCATTCTTCCAAACCCAATCGTTGAAGTCCGCCGAGCAGATCGACAGACAGTACTCTGGCACAAGTGGCGGAATGCGCATGGCGCTCTTGCCACCATACGACAAGCCATAAAAGCCAATTCGCTTAGCATCCACAAATGGCAATGTTCCCAACCAATTCACTATCTGCTGATGCTGCGGCACGATGACTGAGAACAGAGTTTTCTTCAGCAGATACGATTTGCGTTGCAGTGTTCGAAAACGATCATGCCCAATATAAAGATTTTGAGGCGCAAACGTAATGAAACCTCGCTCAGCCAACTTGCTGGCAAAATCGTGATAGGCCGGATGGTCACCTGTCACGATATCTTGTGGCCGGCCTTCCAGTCCATGCTGACAAACAACCACAGGACGTTTCTCGCCGGCTGGCAGATCCTTGGGAACACAAAGAATGCCGTATGCGAACACATCGGGAAACACGTCAAGCATCACTTCATAGCCAGTCCAAGTCGCAGCGTCATGTGTCTTCCGAAACCGTGGATTGGCGGCCAGAAGCGGTTTATCGAAACGACCGATGACTTCCTCGCGATAGTAATCACGAAAGCGTTCGATCGATTTGCTGTAAGCCTCGACCGAACTGGTGTCAACCCGGTTTTTGCCCTCTGTATCATCATACTGCGGTAAGTTGATATTGATAAACTGCCGTCGTTCCTGGTCGCTAGCCGCCAACAATCGCTGTGTAAATTCATCCATTTGTTTCAACTGACGCGCCTGCCTTGCCGCGACGTCAATTTGATAAGCAGGCGCGAGTGGATCGCCATCAGTCAGTTTTGCATCTGCTGGAACAACTTGAAGCGATATCGCGATCAGTTGCAATGCTTCCTCGCTGAACAGTTGCTGACCATCCGCGGGGCTGGCAAAGTACTGCAACGACTTGGCCAACTCGCTTGGTCCAGCTTCGTTGCTGAGCAGTTGTTGAGCTCGATCGAACTCTTGCTTCACTGCGGCTTCAACAGGTGTAACCAGCGTGGCAGGTGCGCCTCCTTCACTTGGCAAATTCACCGAAGGCCACTGTGAGGCTTGAACAACCAGCTTGCGGGGCGCGATCAGCGTCGCTAGTTCCGCACCGCCGAATTGTTCAAGTAATCCGAATACATTGCGATCGATAGGTTCTTGCCACATCTGTTCGCGCGGCGCGAAGCAACCACTCGCCAACGTTGCATCGATCCGAGGATCTACGGCCGCAGCGTACATGGCGAGCATGCCGCCTTCACCATAACCCACCACGGCGATCTTTGCCTCGGCACCGTTGATCCGTTCGATCCAGTCCACCAAGGCCAGAGACTTTTGCACTTCATAACCGATCACATGGCGTCCTAGTTCATAGGCGCTGCGATAGATGTACTCGCGATTGGTCATCTTCGAGCGAGCGTTGCGAGGTGCATAGGTACGATCGATCAGTACTGGCACAATCACTTGGCAACCCGCTTCCGCCAATCGCCGGGCAACTTGACTGGACTTGGCCACGCCTGGACTAAGTCCACACAACATCTCGGGCGTTTGGTCAGCATCGGGCAACACGATCACATAGGCCAACGGCTTGGCAGCAGGTTGCAGTAACAGGCCTTCGCCTTGCAAACCATCGAGGACCGACCAGCGCACGGCATGCACCCGATAAGTTGGCGATTCAGCAAGCTTGTCGGTAGTAGACGTTGAGCTTTGGAACTCCAGCGATTCGAGAGCGACCCGAGCATCCCGCAAACCAATGATGTGCGCTAGACGTTCACGATTCTTTTTGACCGATGCGTCGTAGGTGGCCGGTGACGTCAAATCCCTTTGCCAGTGCTTCGCACGCCCAGCCACCGACTGATCGATCTCGCGCAGCAAAAATCGATCGACACCATCGACCAACTGAGCCGCAATATCACCTTCGAGCGTCAATGGCTGCGCATCGGGAAGAATGGCTTGAGCATGTGCCAAGCTTACAAGTGCAAGCCATGTAGCGAATGCTAAATTCAGTATTCGCATTTTTGAGTCTCTCTGCTTTCAATGGTTCAGTAAGTTCACGGTAGCTGGTTTTGTAAGGAGCAAGGCCCCTTAAGGCAAATAGTTCAGCGTGTAGTAAGCATCAGCGTGCAAGAGAGGTTCTCCCGATTGTGCCCGAACCCCTGCGGCCTTCAACTCATGGACGTGCCCAATCATCAGGCCATCAATCTTGAGTTCCACCGACATGCCATCCGCGGCAACTTGCACCGATTCAATCTTGGGTTCAGTATGATCGACTTCGGGGCTGCCGTACTGTTCACGATAGATATACGTATAGGTTTGCATCGAATAACTTGACAGCTCCGCCGCAGTTTTTGAATCGACGGGCTTGGTGAACGTCAATTTGAAGCCTTTCGGCTGAACTCGCATCGTTTGAATTTCGAAGGGCACTTTGCCAGTCCAATTCAAACGCTCGACGGCGAAGTCCTTTGGACCGCGTGAACCCCAGCCACGGTTGGTACCGCCCACGAATAGTGCGCCGCTCGGGTCCATTTCGACTCCGACTACGCCCGATGCAAAGCCCGCTCGAAACGGAAAACATGCTCCTTGGTAGCGGCCTTTGACCACTTCCAGATCAACTCGCATGATGGTGCTTTGCGTTTGCTCGCCGATGAACAATTGATTCGCAAAAGGACCGAATTTCCCATTGGTTGTATCGCAGGTGATGCCGCTGGCCGATTGTCCCATTTTGCCGTACGGAAACATGATCGCTGTCGGAATCAGATCGGGGTGCTTTTCGGCTTCGATCATCATGCGACTATCGTTTTGCGGCGAGACAGTTTTCTTGCCGGCGAACTCTGGCAATTTTTGCATCCACTTGTTGCCACCTGGATGACCAACAAATTTGCCTGGAACCAATTGCTTAAGGCCACATGTGCCGTTCCAAGGACCTTGATTGTCCGTATAGAACACATCGCCAACGCTGTTGAAGGCGATACCGCCAGGAGAGCGTAAACCGTAGACAGTTGGCACCGTCTTTCCATCGGGCATTATTCGTACGCAGTTGCCACGATAGGCTACGTCGCTACCGAAGGATCCAGTTAAACACAACGCAACCCAAATGGCACCGTCTTTGTCGAACTTCGATCCAAACGCGTACTCGTGATAGTCGCCGTTGATTTCCCAGCCATCGCCCACGATCTCAAAATCGTCCGCCACACCATCGCCGTTATTGTCGCGAATGCGCGAAACATCTGACCGCTGCGTCACGTACAACCAACCATCGCGCTCAGCGAGTCCCAGTGGCTCGTGCAATCCATGAGCGAATCGCGAAAAGCTATCTGCGCCGACTTTCGCAGCCAGCGGATTCTTTACCATCCAGACTTCACCACGACGCGACGCGACGGCCAAGTTGCCATTGGCCATCACATTGAACGCGCCCGCTTCGATGACTGCACCTTCAGGCGTTTCAAAGGTCGTGATCTGGTAGAAGTCATTCTCAACCGGATCCGCTCCCCTGCCCTGCCCTACTGTTAAGCAGACAGCTGCGATGAACAAAGCTGCGTTGAAGAACCTGAATCTCATCAAAAACTCACCTTATAAATCTTGTTTTCGTTTTTGTTTCATCTGCAATGTCTAATGCCGGGCAGACACAACTTACCAGCTCAACTCTTCAATAATCGTGACAATACCAGTCTCTGGCAATTCAGCCCGCAGTTCTTGCTTGCCCGCAACATCGATTAACTTCAACGTCGCGCCGACTTCCGCGCCGCCCTTAGCAACGTCGGCTAAAGCTAGTCGAACTTTGTTGTCAATCAGATATCCACCCGGAACGGCGACGATATTGCCCGTCGCAGCCCGGAAGACTAGACCTCTCGTTGGTTTCTCAATCTTGATGCTCAACCTCCGAGTCAGCCCAATCGAGCCTTTCGCGCCTACGGCAGGTTGCGGATGATCCTCGACGCTAACCTCCCCAACTTGATAGCGGAACGAGGGTTGGCCAGCCGAGTTCAAGCTGTAGCCTTTGAATCGATAGTCACGTTCCCGCGCTAACTTATTTGGCCAAGGTGAATCCAGTTTGTCCAGCACAGCGATCGGAGCCGACAACTCAAACTTGATCACATTGTCACCCAGCGGTGCTTGATTACCGGGGCCGCGACCAACCCAATGTTTTGACGCATCGATGAACTCATTCTTCCAAATTAACGCCAACGACATATTGCCCGCGTCCCACGCAATATTGGCTTGCTCGGGGTAACCGACGGCGATGCCACGCGGACTGAGCCCCTCAATGAAATTACGATAGATAACCGGTCGATCGGTCGGCTTAAGTACAATCGCCTGCGCATCTAAGCCCACGGGTTCACGAGTCTTATCGCCTTGTGCAAGATAGGCCCACATGGCATCGATCTGCTGATGCGCATCGCCGTCGAATACGGTCGTAAGCGTCGATTTACCTTCTGGGAAACTCAGCGGCATACGAGTGCCGGGCCGATACTTGGTCGGTTCGAGCATATAGCGATGGAACCAATCGGCATTCAGGCGTTCCGTCATGCGTCGCATATCAATCGCTTGAATACCGGGTGTGGCTTTATTTCCGAACGTGTGGCATTTGATGCACGCCAGCCCTTCGCCGCCAACAAGCTTTCGACCAGCCGAAATCATGCTGTCGTCGTCCGCGGCCACCTCTAGAATCTTCGGATCACGAGAAGCGGGTTGGGTATCGAGTGTCACCAGCAGATCTCGCATCGCTTCGCCGATCTTGTCGCCGAAGCCTGGCATACGAGTCAGCATATAAGGTCGTTCTTTGGCGCCACCGGCGATGGTTGCTGCGATGTATTTCGGTTGCAGTTTGTCACCTGCACCGGTCAATGGTGGCGGCAGTCGGCCTTCGTTGCCCATCTCTTGCATTCGAGTCAAAAAGAGTGGATCCCGTGTCGCTTCTGGGCCACCAAGATCGCCACGATTGTGACAAGCCAAGCAGTTGCTACTGGCCAAATGAAGTTCGAGTTGCTCCGATGCCGAGAGTTGTTTCGAGAATCCTTTTATGGCTGATTCGATACTCTCGCGCTGCACGGCGTTGAGTTCATACTTAGGCGCGCCCGCTGGAGCTTGATCCGCTAAACAGCCAGCACCCAATTTCAATTGACTGAGCGGCTTCGCTTTCGTGGTGATGGCTATGTCATCGGATAACTGCATCTTGTGGCAATTCGCACAACCGACTGATTGAAACAACTCCTTGCCTGCAGCCACAAGCTCCGACTTGGCTTTGAATACGGAAGGGATCACTTCAGTATCGAGTGCTCGCTTGGGATCTGAGGTGATAAGCGACGCAATTGGGGTTCGTCCAAAGTCAGGACCAGCCATGTCCAATGTCAGAACTTCCTCGCCACCTTTTTCAAAGTACTCGATGCGCAGCGGATGAATGCCCGCGTCCAGCTTCACTTTTCCGCGACGTTGATCCGCCGGGTGAATGCCGTCGTATTCAACAACCTGTTTGCCGTCAATCTTCAATCGACTGCCATCGTCGGAACTCAAAAAGAACTGGTATTCACCCGCGACGGCAATCGGCAAGTAAGCTTCGAAGATCATGGCAAAATCACTGTCACGACCGGCCAGCTTCAGATCCAAACCGCTCGTTGTTCCAGTCTTTGCGGGCTGCAATTGGTCGAAATCAGGCAATTTGTCCCACGATCCAAAATACACCTTCGCTTGAAATTGTTCCGCACCTGGAACAATAATCTTGTCGCCCAACAGGTAGCAAGCGATATCGCGAGCTTCGCTCAGGTCGTTAACCAGCTTGGGCATCAAGCCACTTGGGCGTACGGCATGTGGATTCGATAGGAAACGACTGAGCGAGTCGAGCGAGTATTTAGCGGTCAGGTCGCCCAAGGGAACGCTGGTGGCCTCCAAGTCTGCGTCGCCACGCCGAGGGGCATGGCAGGCCGCACAACCGATCGTGTGGAAAGCATCTTCGCCGCGTTTGGCCGCTGCAGAATCACCAGAGCGATCGATCAAACGCCCGGTCGACAATAGATAACTAGCGATTGCCTCTGCTTGCCGGTTGCGATCCTCTGCCGAAACGGCATGAAACAGATCCGGCATCGGTGTTCCAGCTTTCGTTGCATGCGGTGCTGAAATGAACTTCAGCAAATGGTCTGGCCGCAGTCGACCGCCGACTTGACCCAGTAATGGCGCCGACCGATTCGCAAGCGTGCTATCCTCAGCCGCATGACAAGCGGTGCATCCAAGTTGCGAGATCAACATGCGACCACCGATGTGGTTCGACTCAGTTGCATTCGTTTGTGCAGCGTAGAAGCGTTCGAAAGCTGGGATACGTGGCCGACGAGCGTCTTTGTCTGCATCGCGTGGTACGATCCAAATATTGCGATAGCGAACTGGATTGCCATGATCTTGCAGATAGATGGGGCCCGCTTCGGCCGATTCTTTGTTAGGAGCCGCAGTTGTAATGTGAGGGATCTTGGTTTCGCGTTGAACCACTTCGCCATTCAATCGCACCGTGATCTTCGCATCACTGGTTTTCTTACCTTCTGCATTGAAACGTGCCGCTGTAAACTCGACATCGTAGGTCTGCCAAGTTAGCGGTGGAAAGCACATATTGAGATCGGGATTGCGTACCGAATAAATCCCGCCGGTCTCATTATCCTTTCCCTCCAATCCGAAAGAATCGAGCACTTGGGTCTCATAACGGCCTTGATGATACACGCCGCTGTTGCCACGCCCCTGTCCGCGGGCCTTAGGTTGGAACGGCGTACGAAACTCGATGTGCAACGTATAGTCTTTAAACGTATCGATCGACGATGTGCCTTGAATCAACAGGCCATCTTCTGTCCGTTTGGAACCTGGTTGCCAGTGCTTTTCCAGTGACGCTTGCGTGCCATCAAACAGCACCACCGCTGCTGCAGGCGGTTTGACGCCTAGGGTGGGACTCTTGCGTTCAGTGCGTTTCATGCCACGACTGTCGATAAGGTCTTCAACGGTGCCCGCATCACCTTCGGTTTTTTGGGGAGGTGTCTTGTCCCAACCCGCGCCCGGTAGACCGCCTTGATAGAGCACGATGCTAAACTCGCCGTCCCCCAACGCGATGACTTGCATACCAAGCTTCGGAGCGACGTACTCACCTTGAATCGCGAAATCTTTGTCGGCCGCAGCAGCTTCAGGAGTGTCATAAAAACCGTCAGCGGGTGAGGCAATCAATGTTGTTGGCACGCAAAACAGAAACAAGCTGGCAAAAGTAAAAGTCGCCTCTACAAGGCCGCTGCAGAAATATCGATAGCGCATGGATAGGAATCTGGATTGCCAAAGGAAGGTAGGCGGAAGAAACAACTGACATTGGAGTCGGTCGGTGGGGAGCCGTCTAGTGTAGTTGAAGCGATGCCCGCAAGCATTGCGAATTTTGGTTTAGCCGCAAGACCGCGATTCGTTGGCTTAGCCCAGCCTAGCGGGCGACGTCGCTCAAGCACGCTTGCGGCTACAAGGCACTGCAGCGAAGCGACTCGCAAACCACCCAAATCTTCGACTTTTGGGTATCAGAAAACAACAAAATCGGAATGTCAACCAAAATCGCTGCTGGATTTGGCCGATTTTGGCCATCAGTTAATCTTAAACGCGACTTCTACTTGGACCTATTCACTCTTCGGTGCATCGAGTTGTTTGTCAACTTGCTTCTCTGGCTGCTTCTCTGGCTGAGCCTCTTCAGCTTTAGGTTCCGTTTCCTTTGACTGTGATTCTTGCTTGGCAACCCCGGCTGCTTTCTCAGCCGGAACCTTGGCCGTCACGGGGAACTCACCTGCCGAAAGACCGCGATCGATGGCCCAGATATTGCGGAATCGAACTTGATCTTTGTGATCTTGTATCTTGGTCGGCAGCAGCACCGGTTCTTCAGGCTTGCCTGCACCTGTTTTATTCTCTAAGGAAACATTGTCTTGAACCTTAACTCCGTTCAACCACGAAGTCACGGTTGCGTTGCGGATCTTCTTTCCATCTGCTGCCCAGCGAGGCGCGGTGAAAACAATGTCGTACGTTTGCCACTGAAGAGGTGGCAAGCACATGTTGAGGTCCGGTGCTTTGTATCGGTAGATACTTCCACAACCATTAAACTTCGGTTCTTGCGCAAACGAATCAAGTACCTGCATTTCATAGCGGCTCTGCAAATAGAGTCCACTGTTGCCTCGCTCTTGATCGTCTTTGGATGGCATGTACGGCAATCGGAATTCAACATGCAAGTTAAAGTCATTGAGCATGGGCTTGATGTCAGCCCCTTGCATTAGCAGCCCATCTTCCGTCATGTTGGCTGTAACAAATTGATCGGTGTTCTTTCCGTCGAACAGCACAATCGCATCCTTGGGTGGTTCCGCGCCCAAGGTTGGGCTGGTACGTACAACCCGTTCAAGACGACCGATGCGATTGCCTTCGCGACTGACCAGCAAGCAGTGATCTTTTTCGACAAAAATCGCCCAAGGCCCGCCTGAGAGAATGACAAAGTCGCCTGATCGCATACCCGCGAGCTTCAATAGCTCGGGCTTGTACAGCTCTTGCCCAGGGAGACCACCTGCATATTGCAACGCATCAAATTTATTGTTGCCGATCGGACGGATCTGCAGTCCGATGGGCTCTTGTTTTCCCTCACTGACAGTCACCGTTCCCACGAACTCGCCCAGCAAACTGTAGTTCTCATCCACCTCTTGAGGCAAACTCGGCGCCGCAGGTGTTTCCGCAGCAACCGGCGTCCCAGTCACTGCAGGCGCAACCGGTGTGCTCTCCGCAGGCTTTTCCTGTGCAGCCGCGGGCTCCGGTGAGGGTGCAACATCCTGAGCGGCGACCGTACAAGTCGTGGCAATCAACCCAGCAAACGATAGTTTGGCAGAGACTTGGCGGATTGCTGCGAGCACGTTCTTGGATTTCGGAATTGGCATGGTTTTTACGGTTTGCGTGAGAGGAGTCGGTGGGGGTTAAGTGCCATTGTGATTCGCAAAACGGCTGTTGCAAACCCAGGGTTAACGAAGATGGCACTTCCAGCCGTCTGGCGACCGAAAATCCGTCAATTCGGCTCCCAAAATGACTCATCCAAGAACATGGTCGCAACCGGCAGTTGCGACCCACCTTCACGTCGCAACCGGCAGTTGCAACCCACCTTGACGTCGCAACCGGCAGTTGCGACCCACCTTCACGTCGCAACCGGCAGTTGCGAACTAGCTTGCGGCCGCACCGGCGGAGGCGACTTACTTTCGCCTTGTTGCTTAGTTCCGTTTCTCAAGCGAAAATGCCAACTTGGCGTTCTGTCTACGGTTTCCAAGAAGGGGCGAGCTATGACTACTCTATCGCGTCGCAGTTTATTTCAAGCGGTTGGTGCTTCCACGGGGCTGCTCGCTTTCTCCCAACTGAATGGCTCGTTCAGACACTCTTTGGCAAATGCACCGAATAGCGACTCGCTGCCCATGCAACTCTACAAGAGCCTCAGCGATGAACAAAAACAGAAAGTCTGCTTGCCAATAGACCACCCACGTCGCCAGTTTGTAAGCAACTGGTGGTACATCCATCCCGACCACCGAATTCCCAGCACCTTCAACGCCGAGCAACAAGAGCTTATCAAAAAGATTTTTGACTCGATGCATAGTGTTGATCACCAGGATGCAGTCAACAAGCAAGTACTGATCGACCAATATGGTGAAGCCAAGAATGCGCCTGCTGCAGGCTTCTTTGGAACACCCAACGACGAAGGCTTCGAGTTCATCTTTACGGGCCATCATGTGACACGTCGTTGCAATGCGCATTCCGATAAAGGACAAGGATTTGGTGGGGCACCTATTTTTTATGGACACTACCCACACTCACCTGAGAACATGAGCGACAACTTCAACGAGGCCAAAGATCATCCCGGTAATCCTTACTGGTACCAGGGCCGGAACTTCAACCGCTTTGTACAGGCACTCGACGGAAAGCAGCAAGAAAAGGGCTTGCTGGCCAGCGAACCTCGCAGTGAAAGGCCTGAGGCAGTCGTGAAGAAGACGACCGAAGCCAGAGGCTTGAGCTGCGCTGATCTGTCGGCTGATCAAAAGAAGCTTTTTGTCGAAACAATGAAAGGCATGCTGGCCATGTTCCGCGAAGACGATGTTAAATCGACCATTGATACGATCGAAAAGAATGGCATCGTCGATCGCTTGCACGTTTCATGGTATACGGGCAAGTACGATATCGGTTCTGACAAAGTCTGGGACACCTGGCAAATCGAAGGGCCCGATATGGTCTGGTACTTCCGTGGCGAGCCCCACATCCACTGCTACTTCCACTTGAAGACGTAACACGTAGCTTGGGGCCATTTGCCCCGAGCATCACCGGCCAGCGGAAGCGGCAGAGCTCACTTTCAGTTCATATGACGAGAGCATTAAAGAACGTGGCGAAAACCCCAAACACGCTGTCAGTTAAACAACGTGCAGAGCTGCTTAGTGCTTTGCAGGCTCGCTTCGAGAACAACACCAGTCGCCATCAAGGAATTGCTTGGGCCAAAGTCCTCGCCAAACTGGAGGTGGACCCTGCCAAGCTCTGGTCGCTCAGCGAGATGGAACGCACCGGCGGTGAACCCGACGTCGTTGGCTTTGACAAGAAATCTGGCGAATATGTGTTCTACGATTGCTCGCCGGAAAGCCCCAAGGGCCGCACCAGCACCTGCTATGACAGGGAAGGCTTGGAATCGCGAAAAGAGCATAAGCCTGCCAATAACGCCATCGATATGGCTGCTGAAATGGGAATCGAACTCTTGACGGAGGAACAGTATCGAGAACTCCAGACACTGGGCGAATTCGACCTCAAGACATCCAGCTGGCTGCTCACACCGACTGAAGTCAGAAAGCGTGGTGGCGCAATTTTCGGTGATCGTCGCTACGGCCGCGTCTTTATCTATCACAATGGCGCCCAATCCTACTATGGCGTCCGCGGGTTCCGAGGATCATTGCGAGTTTAAAACCCGTACACGCGTTTGCATCTTCAGACAAACGAATAGAATACACGCCCGTCATAGATGTTTTCCTTAGAAACCGGACGAACGTCGGTTCACTCATCTGTTCACTAGTAGGCTGCGATACCTCTCACAGCGCGACCACGAAAGGCTTCTGAATTGCCCAACATACTTGTCCTCTATCATTCCAACTCGGGCAACACCTGCAAAATGGCCGAGTTGATCGCCGAAGGAGCTCAACAACTTGATGGATCCATCGTTCGACTGAAGGACATCTCAGCAGCCGACCACACTGACCTCGCATGGTGCGATGGTATAGCCCTTGGTTCGCCCACGAACTATGGCAGCGTGAGCTGGCAGATGAAGCAGTGGTGGGACCAGCAACCGATTGAAAACTGGGGTAAACGGGATGGAAAAATCGGTTGCGTCTTCAGCTCCGGTGGGGCTTGGGGCGGTGGACAGGAATGGACTTGCATGGCCTTGATGTCCATTCTTATCAATTACGGGTTCCTGGTATTCGGCTTGACTGACTACACCGGCGAAAAATTCTCAGCCCACTATGGCGCGATAACTGCCGGGGCACCTGACCAGGAAGAGGAAATCGAAGCTTGCCGGCGACTTGGCTTGCGTCTATCCGAATGGACGGCAACCATGATTGGCGGTCGCGCTGATACCCATCCACTGAAGCAAACCTACGAACGCTTCAAGAAGTAACTCTGCAGTCTCCAACCTCGGCCAAGTCGCAGATCAGCCAGGTTGCAGGCCTGTGCTTTAACTGTTTAGATCGAACAGCGTTAACTGAGCGCCAGGTGTCGAGCGTGGTATTGGCCGTTTGAATTTTGCAACATCCAAAGCGGGTGGTCGGCCGTTCAGTCCATATCGCTGTGCGAATAATTTGAAAGTGTTGCTGAGGTGGTCTGCGTACTCACCGGTTCCGCGCAGCCGTTCGCCGAACTGAGTTTGGTTGTAGCCACCATCGCGCGTGCTGCGAATGAGCCCTTCAATCCGCTCTCGTTTTGTTGGAGCATGCCGACTTAACCAATCGAGAAAGATTGGCCTAACGGTCAGTGGCAGACGTAGCAGTATATACCCTGCGTAGCTAGCACCATGCTCTTTGGCCGCAGCTAAGATGGCAGGGATTTCGCTGTCATTCAAGCCTGCGATTACTGGCGCTACCATGACCGTCACAGGCACACCACGAGCGGACAATTCGCGGACCGCCCGCAGACGCGCCGCCGGACTACTCGTTCGAGGCTCAAGCACTCGAGTCAATGACTGGTCGAGCGACGTGAGGCTAATCGCCACTCGAGCAAGATTGTTGTTGGCCATCGGAGCCAGTAGATCGATGTCGCGAGTAACCAGCGCATTCTTGGTGATGATGTTAAGCGGCTGATGAAACTCTTGGGCCACCTGGATGCACTGCCGAGTCAATTGGAAGTGGCGTTCGGCGGGCTGATAACAATCCGTTACCCCGGACAACATGATCGGTTCTGGTTGCCACGACTTCTTCATCAAATGCTCACGCAGCAACTCAGCGGCCCGCTCTTTGACCATGATCTTGCTTTCAAAATCAAGGCCCGCGCTAAAGCCTAGGTACTCGTGCGTCGGCCGCGCGTAGCAGTAAGCGCAGCCATGCGCGCACCCGCGATACGCATTCAGGCTGTAGCGAAATGGAATATCCGGGCTGTCATTCTCGGACAAAATCGACTGCGAATCGTCCTGGTAGTACTCCGTGTTGGTAACAAAACGCTGCTCAAGAAAATCTTGGTCATGCTCGACCTGCTCTAGATCTTCTTGAACGTGAATTCTCAAAAAGCGATTGTTGGGGTTGATCTGCGCCCCGCGTCCGGTGACCTGCGGCAGCGGAGTTGGTGTTGCGTCCGTCATTTATTGTCGATCCCAGCCATGAGGGCACCTTTTCTGGGGATACACAACTTCAGGCGCCACGAAACCAAGCTTGAGGCACACTGTTCGATTGGCCAATCTGGCGGTATGCTCTGACTGCTTGAATCATAACACTGAGGCAAGCTATCTGCAGGTCTTGGGTAGGAAAATCGATCAACGGAGCAACTCCTTTACGCATGTTCGCAACCGAGCTTAGATTTCGATTCGCTTGCTGGTGGATGATACTGCGGACTTCCCTGGAAGAGCGGTTGGCCTATCGTGGCGATTTCGCGCTCGGGACATTGATGCGGTTCTTGCCGATCATCACCCAGATTTTCTTGTGGTGGGCAATCTTCGATTCGGTCGGCACTGCCGGCGCGAATTCCAGTCGACTTTCGGGCTACTCGTTCCACGACATGGTCGCCTACTATTTGCTATCGATGCTCGGCCGAGCCTTTTCGAGCATGCCGGGCTTGGCGTCCAATGTGGCTAAGCAGGTTCGTGATGGCGAGATCAAAAAATTCATCACGCAACCGATCGACATGATTGGATTTCTGCTGCTCAGTCGTGTGGCCCACAAGGTTGCATACTACAGTGTGTCAACGCTCCCGTTTGCGTTCGTGTTCTACTTATGCCGTGGATACTTTACAGCAGGCTGGCCATCCGCAGAGGTTATGACCGCATTTGTGTTGTCGTTGATCATGGCTTTTCTGCTGGGCTACTTCATCGATTTGTGCATCGGCCTAATTGGCTTTTGGTTTTTAGAAGTGAGCTCGCTGCTGTTTGTGTACATGTTACTTAGTTTCTTTCTGTCGGGGCATATGTTTCCGATCGATCTATTGCCGGAGCCATTTCGAACGGTTGTCAACTTCATGCCATTTAAATACTTGGCATACTTTCCAGCTGCGATCTTTCTGGAAAAGGTCGAACCCGATCGGCTATGGTTTGAAATGGCTTTGGAAGCGACTTGGCTGTGCTTCTTTATCGTTCTGGCCCGTTTTCTGTACTCGCGGGGACTGAAACGTTACAGCGGATTTGGTGGATGATGCAAAAGACAACTGAGAACAAGCACCCGAACTACCTCAATGTATTCTTGACGTTTGCAAAGAACTCACTGGTTCGCGACATGATGTTCCGAGCGAACTTTGTCATCGAAGCGTTCTCGAGTCTGTCTTGGGCAGTGATGAACATTGGCTTCTACTGGCTTATCTTCGAACACACGACGTCGATCGGTCGCGAAACAGGCTGGGGCAAGTACGAGTTCTTCGTGTTCATGGGTACGACCTGGATTATCAACTCGATTGTGCAAACATTCTTCATGCCCAACTCGGAAGAATTCAGCGAGATGATTCGTACAGGCGGGCTGGACTTTGCGATGCTCAAGCCAATCGACACTCAGTTCTTGATCTCGTTCCGCAAAGTGAGTTGGTCGAGCCTCGCGAATCTCGTTCTGGGAATCGTCTTGATCGTCATCAGCCTCGCACACTTGATACATCGAGCGGAGAATCCATGGCGTTTCGAACCCTCCATCCTGCTGCTGTACCCACTGTACATCGCCTGTGGTGCGGCGATCCTATACAGCCTGATGATCTGCTTGGCCGCCACCAGTGTTTGGTTAGGCCGCAACCAGACCCTCTATGACTTTTGGTTTTATATCACCAACTTTTCGCGATATCCCATGGAGATTTACTCGCGCGGTTGGGGGTTCCCTTTGTGGCTTGTGTTCACGTTTGTCATCCCAGTGCTGGTCGTTGTCAACGTTCCCGCACGGCTCCTGGCACAACCGCTTACGCCGCGAGCCTCATGGGAATGGCCGCTAGCTGGCTTTACACTGCTGGCCACTATGGGTGCGATCCTCTTCAGCCGCTGGGTGTTTGGCCGAGCGTTGCTTTCGTACCGCAGTGCAAGTAGTTAGCTAACGTCGCCGTTGGCTACCGGTAAAACGGCAGAGTCATCAGTAGTATCAAACGATGCTTATTCGATGTTGTTTAACAAGCGACGTCGGTGCCATCATCTTTTAGCCAGATCACCGAGCCGCGGAGGTCCATTAAGAAACAGCGTACATTGATGCTCCACAGTTCGGTATCGCCACCATCGGCGATCTTCTTATCACAATGCTTCTTGATCTCATCGCGCAGTTGGAATGCATATTTGCGGTGATCCTTTTCCTCGCGTTTCTTCTCGCGATCGGTATCACCATACTCCCCTTTTTTGCCGAGAAACTTGGCGTAGGCTCCGCAATGCCGATGCTCCATAATGTACACATCTTGGATCTGGTGCAGCACAACGGCGATATCGAGATGCTGGAAGAAGACGTCGTACCAGGACTGATGATCTTGCTGAATCACTCCGAGCGCGGCGCCCGCGAAGACCAACTGGTCGTAGCGATTGGCGAGATTGTCACCTTCCATGAATGGCACAATGTCGTCGATCAGGCGGAGATCCATGCAACTGAGTAACAGCACATTCTTACGCGGAGGTGGATAAGGACGAAACTCAGAGGCGCGACGATGGATTTCCATGCAAACTCCCAGTGCGGTAATTGCGCTCGGTAATTGGGTGCGGCAAGTAGGTTGCGGCAATAAAGCAACTAAGTTGCGGACTTGGTGAATAGCGCTGCGATAACTTCTTCCAGTGGTGGATCCTCGACCGAGATATCATCGACCTGATACTGCTGCAGAATACTTGCGAGCATCTTTGTGACCTCTGTTCGCGGACAACGCAGATTCACCTTGGGCAACACCACAGAATCGACTTGGGCGAAGCGTTCCAGCCCATCTGCAGATTGGCCATCGGCTAACTGCAGATGCAAAATCTTCGAACCGCTAAAGTCATCGCGAATCTGCTCCAGCGATCCGTCGAACTTGATCGCACCATCCGTGATCACCACAACTCGCTTGCACAAGGCGGCTATATCCTTCATATAGTGACTTGTTAGCAGGATTGTGATCTTACGTCGCTCTTGGTAGTACTTTAGGAACTGCTGAATGTTGTGCTGAGCGATGACGTCGAGACCGATAGTGGGCTCATCCAAAAACAGAACGTCGGGCGAGTGCAGCAGCGCCGCGATCAGTTCCATCTTCATTCTTTCACCGAGTGACAACTCACGTACCGGGCGTCCGAGCAACTTCTGCACGGTCAGCAAATCGGTCAGTTCATCGAGCGTACTTTTGAAGCTGGCTTGATCGATGCGATAGATTTGTTGATGCAGTCGAAACGATTCCTGGGCGGGAAGATCCCACCACAGCTGATTCTTTTGCCCCATGACAAGCGCAAATCGACGGCGATAAGCATTGTCACGCAACCAAGGCACATGCCCCATCACTTTTGCGGTGCCGCTGTTGGGGTAGATCACGCCCGAGAGCAACTTAAGCGTCGTGGTCTTACCGGCGCCGTTGGGGCCCAAAAATGCCACAAACTCGCCCTGCTCGACTTTGAGGTTGATTGAGCGAACCGCCTCAACCTCTTTGTATTCGCGATGCCACAGGCCACGTACCGCCGCCATTAAGCCTTCTTGCTTTTGGTAGACACGGTACGATTTGCTTAGATTTTCAATTTCGATGATCGACATAGTGGCCCGATTATAGGTGGCCTGGCAAACTGTGGACAGTCGGCCACCTAACACAGGCAAACGCAACTGTTTAGAATCTAGGACCTTCGATACGACTAACTTGGTGGACCCTCAGTTGCTGGAAGATGGACATGCAGACTCGACGACTTGGCAAGACTGACCTCGAATTACCAATTCTAAGTTTCGGCGCTTCGTCGCTGGGGGCCGAGTTTCGTGGGGTGACCCTGGACGAAGTTTTCGCATCAGTCCGCGTGGCCTTGGAATTGGGGATGAACTTCATCGACACATCACCGTTTTACGGTCGCGGCATGAGCGAAGTGTTGCTTGGCGTGGCACTCAAAGACGTACCCCGCGACAGCTACAACATGTGTACCAAGCTGGGACGTTACGATGTCGGACACTTCGATTTCTCTGCCCGACGTGTGGCTGAAAGCGTTGATGTGTCGCTACATCGATTGGGGTGTGGGCACTTGGATATCGTGCTGTGCCATGACATCGAGTTTGTGCCGTTGCAGCAGGTGATCGACGAGACCCTACCCGCTCTACGAAAACTCCAGCAAGCAGGCAAGGTCCGCTATGTTGGCATCAGTGGCTATCCCCAGAAGATCTTTCACGAAGTGCTCAAGCAGGCCGAACTGGATTGTGTATTGAGTTACAACCAGTACACCTTGCAAAACACCCGTTTTGCCGATGAGACAATTCCGCTGCTGCTCGAACGCAACGTGGGTGTGATGAATGCTGGCCCCTTTGCGGCACGATTGCTCACCAATTCGAAACTACCCGTGTGGTTCCGCGACCCTGTCGAAGTCCAAGCAGCAGCTCGCAAGGCCGCCGAGCATTGCCAAGCCAAGGGCGTCGATATTGCGCAGTTGGCTTTGCAGTTCTGCTTGTTGAACGAACAAATTACAACAACAGTCGCTGGCAGTGCGAATCCAAACAACATTCGCAAATGGGCGCATTGGGCATCCGAACCACTCGATCCGCAGCTGCTAGAAGAAGTCTTGGCAATCCTAAAGCCGGTCCACAATGTCGGCCATCGCGAAGGGTTGCCAGAGAACAACTAAACGGGATTATTGCTGACTGATTACTTCCGACTGGTAGCGGAATGCGTCAAGGCTTTCGAGGGCCAGCCGGCCGGGATGTTGCGACTCGGCGAAGCGTAGGCTGCTAACAACCTCTGCCCTCGTCGCCATTCGTCACCGCGTCTCAAGTTAGTGAGAAACCGAACGATCCGCAGAGTAAATCTGCGGGATTAACCGATGGGCGTTAGCCCCGGTTTTTGTTCTGGTAACCGCCGCTAACCCTTCAAGCATTCGAAAGTAATGCGGTGGCCGTCGAAAACCTTGACGGTTTCCGCTACCCAGTCATCGACAAACCCTCAAGCATTTCGAATCATCTCGTAGCGGAATGCGTCAAGCATTTCGAGTAGCCACCGTCGCCAGACGGTGGACACGATGCAGGGTGAATAACCACCGCTTGGCAGCGGCGGCTACCAGGGCCCCCGAAAACCTTGACGGTTTCCGCTACCTAGTAACCCCAAAGCCCTTGACGGCTTGCAGATTTATCGCGATCACTTCTCGAGCGCGATTGAATCCAAGAGTAGTTTTTTCTCTTTATGAATGTTGAAATCGTCGTAGGTTGCGAAAGCCCGCTCGCGTCTCAGTTGCTCCTTAGACTTCTTCTTCGGTTCCGCTTTACCAGCTGCCATTTCTTTCTGGCGAATAGCATTATCAAGTCGATTGAAGGATTCGTTTTGCATGGCCAATGACATGCCATACTGTTGAGCGCGAGCTTGAAGAGCCGCCATCTGTCGCTCGGTGAGTATGCCCTGAGCCCGCACACGATCAAACTGATTGGAAATAGCAAAAATCTGGTAATCGAGAGCGCCTATGGCACCTTGAAGGGCATTGACTTCGGCCAAGTAACGTTGCTGATCGTTGGGATCAACACGTCCTTGGCTGTCGCGGGCCGGCGGCGGCAGCGCAGCTAGGCTTAGTTGCAGTTGGGTCTGCCGGCGAATGAGATTGTTCCCCTGCTGCGATAGATTTTGCGAAACATTCCAAGCGTTCTGCCATTGGTTGTTAAGCTGTGCGAAATTCGTTTGCAGCTCCATCTTGGCGTACTCGGCCTCGTTAGCCGCTTTGGCTCGCTGAGCCTCCAACTGCTCACGCATAGCAGCGGCTTCCTTTTCAAGCCCTTCGCGCAACGCTTTGAGCGCTTCTTCGCCCTCTTCCGTCAGGACGCGATGCTCCTCTTCAATGGCTAGCTTCGAAGCTTCGTAAGCGTTCTTTAAATCGTCAGGCAATCCCTGCGCAGCCGTCACTAACTCAGCCAAGGTCGTTGGTCGAATCAAATCGCGCCCAGGACCATTAAAGTACCCAACGGCCAAACCGAGAAATCGGGCCGCATGTTCGAGTTGAGCGGGGGAGGCTGTCGGTGCGGGAGCGCGAAGCGCCTCGATCAACGATTCGAGCTCAACGATTGCCGGAGCGGTTTTGAAGGTTAGCAACATTAACCGAGCTTGGAGAGCTCGCGCTGGCGCGTCATTTTCAGAAACCGAAAGGATCTGTTCGGTGAGCTTCAGTGCTTCCGCATTCCTTTTTTGATTAATAGCCAAAAGAACATAGGCCAACTGAAACCGAGTATCCTCCTGTGGCGAAGGCTTGATCTTCATGAGCTCATCGTAGGCGGTATTGCGTTTGATGGCTGGCATCTTGTCATCACCCACAATCGACAAGATATCTCGCGCCTGCGTTTGCCACTTGAAGGCATCGGGGGCCTCCTGAGTCTTCGGCTTGATCGGTTCAACACGGACTTCAACTTGAGGTTCGTCTTGCGCCCTACAAGGCTGAATCGCAATGAGACAGCTAGAAAGATATGCTGCAACCGCCAACCGACGCATGGTAATTCCTTTGGCACAACTGAAACTTCGTACGCGAGTGACGCGGATCGACAATTTAAGTCTAGAGGCGCCGCGAGGATAACTCAAGTAATTTGGCGGTTGATTAGACGCGAAAGCGGATGATCAGTATGCTTTAGCGATCTCGTTACCCCGTCGGGATGGAGTCTACCTTTCGTCAAGTCACGCGTTCGATAGCAAACAATGACATTTCTTTCCCGTGACGCCACAGTTGCCCAGCCGGGATTCAATCGCTCGCTGATTCCGCCGGCTGCAATTTCCGTCCACATGTGTATTGGCGAAGTCTATGGGTTTAGCGTCTTCAACGTTCCACTTACTCAAGCCGGAGCGGGTTGGACGATTCCGCAAGTGGGCTGGATTTACTCCATCGCACTCTTCGTACTTGGTATCTCGGCAGCAGTGTTTGGCAAATGGGTGGAACGCAGCGGGCCTCGCAAGACCATGGTTGCCAGCTGCCTCTGTTTCTGTGGCGGGTTGCTGATCTCGGCGATCGGCGTGCAGGTGAAAAGTATCTGGCTGCTATATCTCGGCTACGGCGTTATCGGAGGTATTGGATTGGGGCTGGGCTACATCTCCCCCGTGTCCACGCTCATCAAGTGGTTTCCAGATCGCCCAGGCATGGCGACCGGTATGGCAATCATGGGCTTTGGTGGAGGCGCATTGATTGGAGCGCCTCTAGGGGTGAAGCTGATGGAGTATTTCAAAACGGACTCGTCGATTGGAGTTTCGGAGACGTTCACGATAATGTCCATTCTTTATGCCGTTTCGATGTTATTCGGAGCCAGCATCATCCGTGTGCCACCTGATGGTTGGAAACCCAGCGGCTGGGAACCCAAGCTTCACATCAAACCGATGATGACCAACGCTCAAGTCACCGTCGATGCCGCGTGGAAGACCCCTCAGTTCTGGTTCCTATGGATTGTGCTGTGCATGAACGTGAGCGCAGGAATCGGGATCCTCGGCCAAGCGTCGAAGATGTGTGCAGACATGTTTGGCGTTAGTGCAGTCGTAGGAGGCGGATTCGCGGGCTTGCTGAGCTTGTTCAATATGGGCGGTCGATTTGTGTGGTCGTCCATCTCCGACTACACCGGCAGGAAGATCGTTTACTGCATCTACTTCTTGCTCGGTGCCATGCTCTACTGCGCCGTACCGTGGACACAGCACGTTCAAAGCAAGGCGATGTTTGTGATCGTCACTGCAGTGATTATTAGCATGTACGGTGGCGGCTTTGCGACCATTCCAGCTTACCTGCGCGACATGTTTGGTACTATTCAAGTTGGTGCTATCCACGGGCGACTGATTACAGCCTGGTCGATCGCGGCGATTCTTGGCCCCAGCCTCGTCAACTACATCTCAACCGCAAAGATTGAAGCTGGAGTCCCGAAAGCCGAAGCCTATAACTCGACGATGTATCTGATGGCTGGCCTGCTCATCGTCGGATTGGTCGCCAACTTGCTCGTGCGGCCTGTTGATGCGAAACACTGTTTACCCGAAACACAGAGGACTTAGACGATGAAGAACCTTCTGTTAGTTGTTGCGTGGCTCTGGGTGGCGATTCCACTTGGCTGGGGTATCTATCAGTCAATTCAAAAGTCGCTGCCGCTTTTCGATAGCACTAGCTCGGCCAATCGCATGAAATAGAGTGCGGATCAGGCTAATCATTCGGCTCCATATTGTTATTCCATCTTCCTCGAAACGCACACAAGACGCTATGCCGACAAAGCTTGACCGGCAACTATTGCATTGCGTGTGGATTCCATGATGACGGCGCGTTGATGTCGAAACAACTAAAGCTAGATGAACAGATCGAACGCCGTTCAAATGTTTTCAGAATCAAGCGATTCATTTATCGACTGTTTGGTATCGGCTCTCGGCACTGACCGTTCAGTTTTTGAAGCAGTTGTATCGCACGATACAGTACAGCGTGTTGAACAAATCCTTGATACCGATCTTCTTGCCTTCTTTCCAACTGCGGCAATTGTAGCTAACGCCAACTTCTTGAATACGAACTTGTTGGCGAGCGATCTTGGCGGTGATTTCAGGTTCGAAACCGAAGCGTGTCTGTTCCACATGGATACGGTTGAGAATATCGCGACGGAACGCTTTGTAGCAAGTCTCCATGTCGGTAAGCCTCAAGCCGGTCATTCGGTTTGAGAACGAAGTCAACAGCCAGTTCCCAAAGCGGTGTAGTCGTGATGGGTCTTGTTCAGCTTGATCGAGATAGCGCGAACCGTAGACAACATCACTTTGGCCATTTCGAAGTGGCTCGATCACTTTCAAAATATCAATCGGATCATACTCCAGGTCGGCATCTTGGACGATCACGAACTTGCCACGGGCGTGTTGAAAACCGGTTTGCAGGGCAGCACCTTTGCCTCGGTTGATGTCATGTTCAATAATCTCGACATCGTCCAGGTAAGCTAACTGATCCAACGATTCGCCGGTGCCATCCGTGCTTCCATCATTGACCACGATGATCTGTTTGGTGATCGGTAGACGATTCACGCGCTGGACGATCTCAATGACTGTCTCAGGTTCGTTGTAGACCGGAATCACGATCGTCAGCTCGGGTCGAATCGCTGAATATGCCGCCGCCGCGTGTTCAATCAGTTCCTGCACATGAGCCAATTGAGTGGCGGCTCGATTGGCAATCTCGTCTGAGGAATTGCGGTTGGAACTTTGACGCACTGGTTGATTATCGGACAGTTGGTTGATGAATTCTTGGTCGAGCATGTGGCACCGGTTTCCTTGCAAAGCACCCTGGGCAAATCAGTTAGCAGAGCGGAGTCATTCCGCAGATCTTTAATCCTCGAAAGTGTACCTCGCTGTTGGACCTGAACGGGCTTAACCACGGCCGAGCTGAAGCGGTTGCCAATTTCGCAACTCAGTGGGCCGGCAGTTTTGTTTCTGCCGCTAGGACACCTACAATCGCTACTTCTCGTTCCCCGCATTTCCCGCACTTGAGCAACGGAGTTTTCCATGAATTCCAGGGAAAATTGAGATTCGATTCAAGACTGCGGCACGCAATTCCCACGGACTATCCCGAGCCAGTGTGCGTTACCAAATCGAGTGACTCGTGTAAAATGCGATTCTTCCCACGCCTAGCACAGCAGTCATAGGGAATTGAAGCTAGTGCTTAGGCGTAGACACCTTCGCCAGATTTAAGTTGCGCGTTTTGGGTTTTCGCAACCCGAAGAGTTAGCGAGGGACCGAGTTAGGGCGTCGACTTGACGATGCAGATTTGTCCCTCGCTAACGCTTCGGGTTATGAAAAACTAAGCCAAACGTCCTTCGGATGGCTTCAAAGTACCAATTAGTGCAACTTTAAAATCGCCAGAGGGTGGGCATATTACGGGTAACTAATCCACCGCTTGGCAGCGGAGGCTACAGCCAACTCCATAATTCAATCTGGCCAGAGCAGTCGCCAAAGCATCGATACAGGGAGAACCTCATGGGTTCAGTAATGGAAAATGTAAAGACCATCAACTCTGCGGTCCGCACTGCATTATTGACGGGAGTAGTTGGTATTTTCGGATTCGGCGGTTACTACGGCTACAGCGAGTACACCAAGAACGAACGCATCCTCAAAGAACAAGCAGAGAAGATCCGCTTGGCTGGCGAGGAAGTCGAAAAGCTTAATCGTGAGGTCGCAACCAAGGTCGCGCACATCGAAAAGCTAGAAACAGCCATGCACCTGCTCAAGACCGACCAACGACTAGCTCAATTGCGGGTTGTTAACATCGAACGCAATGAGAAAGGCAAAGCGATCAAGTCACAGCTCGAGTTCGTTGAACTCTCTCCGCAGGGGGAGCCCTTGTCGAAACCCAAGCAGATAGAATTGCTCGGTGACCTGATCTATGTTGATAACTGGATTATCAAGTTCGATGATCGTTACGTTGAGAAGGGAGACATCGAACGCGGTACATCGCTGTGTCTATTCCGTCGTGTCTTCAGCGAAGACACTCTACCGTCTGAAGGTATCGCTTTGGATGAAGTCGGTATGCGGCCTCAAGCCTATTCGCGCGGCGGTGCGATGAGCGAGTTTGAGAAGAAACTCTGGGGCGATTTTTGGGAGTTCGCAAACGACCCAAAGAAAGCAGCGGAAATGGGCATCCGAGCCGCCAATGGTGAAGCCGTCTCGATTAAAGTTCGCGAAGGCAAGACGTACAGTATCTCGTTGCGAGCCTCCGGTGGACTATCGATCGCTCCGATTGAAGAAGGCGAACAGCAAGCAAAGGCAACAACCGACTCGACACCCGCCGCAGTCACACCCCGCAAACAACAGTTGTAGGTTAGCACGGCAATCGATTCGCACCGTCGCAATCGTAAGCGGCAAGTAAAAATCGTTTAACGGCAAGCCAACGGCGACGCTCGCACCTGCCACTTGTGCCTACACCTTACTGCTTAGAACTTCGAAGCTTCCGTCAACCGAGCCACCAAGTCTTCGGGCAACTTCAGCGCCACAGCAAGACGATCCAAGTACTGCTGTTCGACGGGATCGCGTTCGTCTACAACCAACGACGAGAGAAGGTAGACTTCGGAGGCGGCTGCCTGCGAGTCCACTCGACTGGCCAGCTGCTCCACCGACAGTGGATTGCGCAGTTCTTGTTCGATCAACTTTTTGGCGTCGGAACCTAACTCGATCGTGTGTAGGTGTGTTTCAATGCGTGACCGCTCGGCATCATCGATATGTCCATCCGCATTCGCTGCGGCGATCATAGCTTGAAGCAAGGTCAGACCTCGCTTGTTCGATTCGGCTTCTTCAAGATCCGTGATTGCCTTGCCGGGTAACGGTGGAGGCCCACTGGTCGCTGGCCCGCTGCTTCCAGCACTCCCCTGCCCTGCCTGCCAACCTTGATACGCCTTGTAGGCAACTGCGGCAACCGCGGCAAGGCTGCCATACTTGACTGCTTTACCTGCCATAGAGCGGCCCGACTTCGTTCCTAACAGCAGAGCCAGCAAACCACCGACAGCCGCACCCTTACCCAAGTTCGACATAGCGGCATCCCGGGCTTCCCCAGCAGCAGGTATGCCCAATGTTGATTCGGCTAAATCCTTGGTCTTCGTCGCCATATCCTTGCCGCTGCTCAACAGATGATCCAAGATGTTCTTCATATCCATGGTGTTCCGCCTCTTCGAATGGAAATTGAACGCTACCTAAGCAACGCTCGCGACTGATTTGAATTAGATTGTATCAAATTCGGTCACGTTGCCTCGCAGTTTATGGGCTGTGGTTTATACGATAGTCTTCCGACGAATAACTGACCTCCAACCCTCCAAGGAGAAACTTATGGCTCACCTTCGATTGTTTTTCATTCTCGCTTGTCTATGTGCGTTACAAGTAAGCAACCCAGCAATCGGTCAAGAGAAACCACGGGTGACGGCGGAACAACTGATCCTGCCAGGTGAGATACTTGACGTCGATGGTAAGACAGGATTTGTTTTTCTACCCGAAGAATCCAAGCGATCAAAACCGCAACCATGGATCATGTACGCACCAACTCTCTTGCCACACTATCCAGATAGTCACGAGAAATGGATGCATGAACAGTTCTTAGCGGCGGGGATCGCGATAGCTGGTGTTGATGTGGGCGAAGCCTATGGTAGTCCAGCGGGTTGCGACGCGATGGACAAGCTCTATAGTTTGCTGGTCGACAAGCGTGGCTTCGCAGCGAGACCTTGTGTGCTCGGCCGCAGCCGCGGTGGCTTGTGGGTCAGCAGTTGGGCGATTCGCAATCCGAGCAAAGTTGCGGGGATCGCCGCGATCTATCCCGTCTTTGACTTGACCACTTACCCAGGCACCGCTAAAGCCGCTCCAGCTTACGGCCTCACGCCCGAGGAATTCGAGAAGCAGCTCGATCGCTTCAATCCGATTCGCAACGTTCGTAAACTTGCTGAGGCAAAAATCCCAGTTGCGATTATTCATGGAGCGATCGATGAACTTGTTCCACTAAAGCCGAATTCCGCTCAACTGAAAAACGTTTACGCCGAAGCTGGCCAACAATCTCTGGTGGAACTGATTGTTATCGACGACCAAGGACACAACCATTGGCCCGGCTTCTTTCGTTGCCAGCAAGTGGTCGACTTTGCGATTGCCAAAGCTAGCAGTTCCATCAAAGCCGACTAAGACTAGTCTATAAATCGGAGGTCTGGAGGGACGAATGGAACTTGGCAGTGAGGCGACACTTACCCGCATCCGCAAGTGTCTGAAGCAAGCAGAAATTACGGTTCGCGAAATCGAACACGCTCCGACTGAGACATCGGAAGCATCGGCAGCCGTCCGCGGTGAACCGCTGTACGTGGGTGCGAAGGCACTACTACTCAAAACTGATGAGGCATTCCGGTTGTTTGTGCTGCCCGCTGATGAGAAGCTCGATTCGGCCTCCGTCAAAAGCGAGTTGGGCTTGAAGAAACTACGCTTTGCGACTCGCGAAGAGCTTTTCGAATTGACAGGACTGGTACCCGGTAGCGTACCTCCCTTCGGCGAGCCCGTATTGCCTTTTGAGTTATTCGCGGATAGCACCATCGGTACAAAAGAAGACAAAGTCGCTTTCAACGCAGGTTCTCTGACGCATTCGATCATCATGACCGCAACCGTATGGAAACAGATCGCCAAGCCACAGGTTTTTCGGTTTGGGAAGTAAGAAGCATCACTTGCGTTTGATCGGGTGCACACTTTGAACAAGCATCGGAAGCGGTCCTTGTGCTTCGTCACGTTTTAACTTTGGGGTTACTGTTCTATTGTCGCACGACTGTACAAATCGTGACTGCAACAATTGAGACAATTGTGCGACAATCAACCCCAAAGTTGTGGCTGGCTGGGGATGCCCCAGTCGATGCGACTACAGTGGATCAAACTACAATGGAGCCGCCCAGAAGAACGCTTGCAGGGAAACGACCTCCACTGCTGCAGCGCGGCGGTCCCATGGCAAGTGATCTTTGAGAGCCGGTGCGCAGCTGCCCGGACGGAAGTGGCCCAAGGTGTAACGAGGCTCCAACGGTGGATGCAGGGTCTTGATGTAAGGCAACAGTGGCATTGTGGCCAGGAACTTCGCTCCAGAGACGATTGGTTGAGCGTGCCCCCAGCGTACATGTCCATGACGCTCAAGCATGGCATCTTCAAAGTAGAGAGGCAGGTGACATATTGCAGCTGGTCTCCAATTCACTTGCTGAGCCACGATGCCTCGTGCTTGGCCATCCAAGAGAGCCGAGGTGGGTGCTGCACGCTTGGCAGCCATGTCCTCGGGAAGCACTCCAGTGCCAATTGTCGTGGTTGCAATGTTAACCGGGTCAATGCTCAGTCGCAGACCAGCCGACTGAACCGGTGTAATGCCTTTGCTCGCGTCCTGCTTGTCAGTCTTGGCGTCTGCTTCTTCAGCTTCCTGTTGCTGAACTTCAGCGTCATCTGCATTCGCAGTATCGCTGGGGCTGGCTTCGCCCTGTTGCGGCAAATTGACCAACACGCGACGCGAAGACAACCGGCCAGAATCACCAGAGATCAACTGAGCCGAAGTGCCCAGAGCCGAAATGCCCAGCACTTCGCTTTGATTCTCACCAGCCGCCTGGACGATTTGAGCCTTTGCAGGTTGGGTCGATAGGCAAGCTAGGGCCAATATACAACCGACTGTGATGCCCAATCGAGGTTGATGTTCCTTCGTCATGCGCATGACCAAGTTGATGTCTGACATGAGATTACTCCAGCTTCCGTGCTGTGACTGAGGATCAGAATCGGTTGCTTACGAAGAATCGGTTCCGCAAGCATCAACAGTAAGTTCGGCTTGATCCGCCGACCACATCAGAATGTTCTGGTGCCGCTGTACAATCGATATATCGTGAACATAGTAATTGCTAGCAATTCCACCTCGTAAACTCCATTTTGAATGCGATCTGATGCAGTCGATTACATTACGCGGCGTGTCCAAGAACTTTGGGAAAGTCCGCGCGCTTGACGATATTCAGCTTGAGATCGAAGCTGGGAAGCGTTTGGTGCTGATCGGAGGGAGTGGGGCTGGGAAAACGACACTGCTTCGCATTCTGGCGGGTCTCGAATCACCAGACCGAGGTTCGATCTACGGTGGCGATACCGACATTACTCGCACTCCGGCCCATCAGCGTGGGATCGCTATGTTGTCTCAGGATTATGCGATTTATCCACATCTGACGGTGGAGCGAAATTTGTTGGCTGCCTTGGAACCCTTACGGCTGGATGCCCGTGAGCTGCGCGAGCGCACTGAGTCAGCCTTAAGTGGGTTTGACCTGTTGCCTTTACGTGATCGCCGCCCCGCTCAGTTGTCCGGTGGGCAGATGCAGCGGGCGGCGATCGCCAAAGCACTTGTGCGGCGGCCCCAATTGTTGGTGCTCGACGAACCCCTCAGCCAACTTGATCCGGCGCTACGGGAACAGAGTCGCGAACTGATCCTTTCCATGACGGAGCAATTTGGTACGACTGTTTTGATGGTGACCCATGACGCGCTGGACGCAATGCGACTGGCCGATCGTTTGGCGGTGCTGGAAGCTGGCAAATTGGTCCAAGTCGACAAGCCGCAAGCGGTGTACAGTCGCCCCAACTCGCGCTCGGTGGCTGAGATACTCAGCCCGTTCGGCATCAATCAGTTTGGTCAAGCTCGCTTTCGGCCTGAATCAGCCAGACTTGTGGACTCTGCAACCGAACGCGGACCAACCGATTTGTTGTATGCAGGCTCGGTTAAGCACTTGCAGTACCTCGGATTCGCCACGCTGGCATGCATCGATGTTGTCAAAGTTGTTGAATCTGGCGCTGCATCTAACGCTCCTGAATCTGGAACCACATCCGTCATCAAGATTTTGGTTTTTGAACGGAACATCCAGGTTGGTGACCAGGTTTGCGTGCGAGTCGCTCAAAAGGATTTGTTGTAGGCTGCTGAAAAGGTCGATTTGAAACTAACCCTTTTTGATGTTGTGCGTTTTGCATTTATTCGTACTCGTACTCGCGGGTGAAGATTCGAGTAGGAGTACGAGTACGAAATGCTTGGCTTTATGCGACTTCGCGGAACAGCAAAACACCAAATAGCGCGACATCAAAACTAACGCTTCGGGCTAGTGCTCTGTCCACATTAGATTTTGGGGTAGCGGAATGCGTCAAGCATTTCGAGAGTACTGCGGCTAGTGAGTTTGTGAGCCGTCGGCGCTAGGGCGTTAGCGGCCCGTTGATTTAGTGAGCCGCGGGTCTCGAAGTTTGGAGCGTGCATGGATTGGGCTCGTTCCAATGCAAGTTGAACTGGCTTCATTGGCAGGACTATAGGTGATGAACGATTGCTCCTTCGGTCACCCGCGGCAAGCGCCGTCGGCTCACTCACGGTGTCTCAGTAATTCAATCGTTCTCAAGCATTTCGAGAGTACTGCCGTGGCCCTCGAAAACCTTGACGGCTATTAAAGCGAGGGAATCGAAATGGCTCATCAACCCAAAAATCTAATCTGGACAGAGTAGTGGGTCCCAAGTTCCAGCGGCCTACCTTGCAAGCAAAAGAGGGTACGGCACCTAGCGCACCATTGAGGGGACCTACCGGCAGTCGCAATTCCTTTGTTTTGGCTGCAATTTCATTTGGCAAAGGAGTTGATTTTGACCTGCAAAATGTTCGAGTAACTATGCATAATTGATGAACCAAAGCGGGTGTGAAATCGTCTCATATTCGCTAATGCTTGCATGACGCGAGCACCTGTACGCAATTCATGGATGGAACATTGACTTCTCTAACTCGACTCGCCGCCGACCCGCGAACAACTGATTCGGTGACTGAGGACAACTCGCAGCCCACTTCCTTGATTCCTCGACCAACATACACTTCGCGTCAACTTAATCGTAACTTGGCCGTTAGCACTGCTGACGCTGCGACGTTTGGTGTGATGGTCGGCATTGGCGAAACGTTCTTGCCTGCCTTTGCCTTGGCGGTGGGGTTGGGCGAAGTCATGGCAGGCTTAGTAGCAAGTGTGCCACTGCTGGCTGGTGGTTTGATACAGTTGGCAACGCCTTGGGTATTGAGTCGATTCAATCATCGTCAAGCTTGGGTGGTTGGGGCATCGACGGTTCAAGCTCTAGCATTCGTGCCGTTAATCATCGCAGCTTGTGTGGGCACCATCAGCGGATGGGGATTGCTGTTAGTCGCCTCGATCTATTGGGCCGGTGGTTTGGCAGGCGGACCAGCCTGGAACAGTTGGATTGAGCAGATTGTGCCGCGCACCGTTCGAGCAGGTTACTTTGCGAAACGCACACGGGCGACTCAGATCGCAACACTGTGCGGCTTCGTCGGAGGTGGCTTGCTGCTGCAATATGGTCGCGGAGCAGGTTGGGTTACCACAGCCTTCGCAGTTTTGTTTTTGGTTGCGTTTCTGTTTCGGATGATTTCAGTGGTGATGTTGGCTGCGCACAAAACGCCGCCGCCCAAACCAGCGCTGCCCGCGACGCGTGAATCCACCAGCGCGACAGCCGCCAATACGCTGAACGGTCGACACCTATTGATTTATCTGGTGATGGTCCAAGGTGTGGTGCAGATCTCTGGGCCCTTCTTCACACCCTACATGTTGAAGAAGTTGGAGATGTCCTATGTTGTTTTCACTTTGCTAGTCGCCGTTGCATTTACAGCGAAGGTTGTCTCGCTGGCGGCATGGGGCAAAGTTGCCAAGAATCGCGGAGCAGCTTGGTTATTAACCTTCGGCGCATTCGCCATCGTTCCATTGTCATCGCTCTGGACTGTATCGCAGTCGTTGCCCTGGTTGATCTTCATTCAGGCCATCAACGGATGCATGTGGGCCGCTTATGAACTTGGCTTCTTGCTGTTGTTCTTCGAAGCTCTACCGCAATCGCAGCGGGTCAAGATGTTGACTTACTACAACTTTGCTAACACAGCCTCATGGTGCTTGGGGGCTTCGATTGGTGCCTTGCTGCTGAGCGCTTTCGAAGCTTCGATTCAAGGCTACCACGCCTTGTTTTATCTTTCGAGTCTTGGCCGTGGTGTCGCGCTGATTTACTTGCTCTCGCATCGTCCAGTAGTGATTGCCAAAGTCACTTCGATTGGCCTACGAGTGCTTGGCCTGCGTCCCAACGGCTCGTCGCTTGAATCACCTATCTTGGCGAGCATACCTGAACCTGCTCCCACCAGCGAAAAACTTCAAAGCAGTGGCGAGCGCGCATCAGCGGCTTAGTTTTAATCCGCAAGAATCGCTTGACTTTTCGAAAAGCTTAAAAAGCGATACCCAAAAGAGGCGCTTTTTTGGGCCTTTGATTATTGGTAGCGGAAACCGTCAAGGCTTTCGGGGGCCACCGCATTACTTTCGAATGCTTGAAGGGTTAGCGGCGGTTTCCAGAGCAAAAACCGGGGCTAACGCCCATCGGTTAATCCCACAGATTTACTCTACGGATCGTTCGGATTCTCACTAACTTGAGACGTGGTGACGAATGACGACGAGGGCTGAGGTTGTTAGCAGCCTACGCTTCGCCGGGTCGCAACATCCCTGCCCGCTTGGATCCCTGGCAACTGGCCCCCGAAAGCCTCGCCGGCTTCCACTACCAATAATCAACATGCCGTCAAGGCTTTCGAGGGCCACCGCGGTACTTTCGAATGCTTGAAGGGTTAGCGGCGGTTACCAGAGCAAAAACCGGGGCTAACGCCCATCGGTTAATCCCGCAGATTTACTCTGCGGATCGTTCGGTTTCTCACTAATCTTCAGACGCGGTGAGTTGTTGATTATTGCGCCAGCCGCGTGGTGACCGGTAGCCACCGTCGCCAGACGGTGGACATGATGCGGGGTAACGAACCACCGCTTGGCAGCGGCGGCTACCAGGGCCTCCGAAATGCTTGACGCATTCCGCTACCCGAATAGAGAAGACTGAGTTGACCGCCACTTTGGGAGGCAACGCAGATTAAAAAATAGAGCCAAACGTGACTTTGTTGACTATGCTAAAGGACTGCGGTGCGGCGCAACGAAAATCGCTGATAATTGACCCCAGGCGCGCGAGACTATAGACTGTCTGTCCGTGAGTAACTGCGCGTGATTCAGGTACTGGATCGATTCTCCTCTGCGATTTCTAGCTCATCCGTCACGCTCACAGGTTTCTTTCTCCTGAAGTTTAAAATCGCGACTTAGAGTCTTTTAAGGAACTCCGAATGCTCTTTGAATTTTTAGGGCACGCCGACTACTTTTTCCTAGCTGGGGCGGCATTGTGGGGATTGTTCAATCTGCACCTGGTCTGGACCCTCGTGGGGCGATTGCGTTTTAAGAACGAAGCCGCACAAGACGCGTTTTTGGATAGCATCGCTCCCGACCTCGAACGTGGCGATTATGCGGCAGTGCAAGCCAAGTGCGAAGGCGACCGTCGAGCCATCCCGATGCTGGTTGATATCGCCATGCAAAATGCTGATATGGAACCTCAAGCCCTTCACGATTTGGTGTCCGACCGATTCCAATACGACGCGATCGCTCAGATCGATGCTAGTACAGCCTGGGTTTCCACGATCATTAAGCTCGCTCCGATGCTTGGTTTGATCGGCACCGTGGCTGGTATGATGGGTGCGTTCCAAACGTTGGAAGAAGCAACAACTTCCGAACCGACCAAGCAGCTTCTGAGAGACATTCGTATTGCGCTGGACCACACCCTGATCGGGCTGCTCATCACGGTCAGCTTGCTGGTCGCCATGGGTGTCGTAAACAATCGCATCAAGGACATGGAAGAACTGGCTGGGTTCGGACTCAATCGATTCTTCCAGATGTTCGAAGCCAGCCGCCAAGGCGAATACCGACGATAATTGGTAGTGGAAAGTGTCAAGCATTTGGTTAATCGCCATCGAAAGCCTTGACGGCTTCCAGCTACAGATGCTGACAAAACACATGGGAACCGTAGATGGCAGTGCGCAGACTTTGCAAAAAACGGGAGTTTGATGGCGAGTTCGACATCACGCCGATGATCGACGTGGTGTTGCTATTGCTCATCTTCTTCATCGTTACAGCCCGCATGGAGCCGAAGATCGTTTCGGAACTCCCCAAAGCCAAGAATGGCGACGTCGCGGCGGGCGAAGAAGGTGTCGTTATCAATGTAAAGCAGACCGCCGACGGCAAGGTCGAGGTGATCCGTTCCAACAATACGGCCTTTTCTTCCGACCCCGAACAGATGGCCATTGAAGTCGAAGAATACGTTCGCAATGCAGTCGAGAATGAGCAACGTAAATTCGTGCTTATTCGCGGCGAGCCAGCTGTGAAGACCCGCGATATGACCAAGGTCCGTGTAGCCGCTTCCGCAGGACTGAACGAAGATCAACAAGTCCTGATCGCTGTCCAGCAGTAAACAGCAAGTTTCAAAGCAACCGAAAATATGAGCGTCAAAGTCAAGTGTACAAGTTGTGAAGCGGTGTTCGCGGTCCATGAACGCGTTCTCGGTAGCACCGTCGCCTGCCCGCGCTGCGATTTTAAGCTGACCTTACCCACAGCCGAAGAACTGGCCGAATTCCAACGTTCATTAGCCGAGAAAGCGAAACTAGCTGAAAAGGAAAAGCGACGGGCCGCAAAACGTGCACAGCTTGCCCTGCAACCTGCTCAACAAATCGAAACCGAACCTCAGCCAAAGGCGCCACCCGTTCGACGCCGCAAGCGTGAACGCGAGCACGAAGGACTCGAAGAAGCCTGGGATATCACGCCGATGGTCGACGTCGTGTTCTTGCTACTGATCTTCTTCATTCTGACAGCATCCTTCAGTATCCAAAAAGTGATCCGCACCGGCCGTCAACTCAGCGATCAACCGAGCAGCAATGCCTCAAGCGACAAAGATCCTGAGAATGCCGGCCCAGTTGTCCAAGTCGATGAATTCAACAGCTATGCAGTGGTCTCGGCCGATGATCGCGAAGAAGTTAGCAGCAAGCAAGACTTGATTATTGCTTTATCTCGCTTGAAAGAGCAGTCATCAGGCGACGACATGGAAACCTTAACCGTTCAAGCTCACGAAGAAAGCACTCATGGTGCAGTGGTTGGTGCTCTCGATGCTGGCCGCGCCGCCAAATTCAACCGCTTCAAAACCGTCATGGTTGAGCAGTTCTAGTGGGTCGCAAGTGGGTCGCTCCCGCCGGGTGCGACTCCCTGCCGAGTGTGACTCCCTGCTGCTGCATCTCTAGCCACGTGCATCTCTAGCCACGTGCAACTCTAGCCAAGCTTGTCATCGCTCAAAAATCTAGCATTCATTTGCGCTCTTGATCACCATCCCCCGCATGCTCGCATGCATTGCATTGAGTTGCGTAGCAGCGGCAGGCGACAGCCTGGGA
This sequence comes from Pirellulaceae bacterium, assembly GCA_033761895.1. Lineage (GTDB taxonomy): Bacteria > Planctomycetota > Planctomycetia > Pirellulales > Pirellulaceae > Aureliella. The sequence goes on from JANRMD010000364.1 coordinate 34,997, forward strand.
TGCCAGTCCCAGGTTAGAACGCAGCGCAATCAGTTAGTCGCGGAGCGACGGCAGGGAGTTGGTTGATTACAGCGCATGCCATCCCTCAACTCAGGCTATTGCCTCACGTGGCATAGCAAGCATGATCCCAGCAGAAACGCCCACTTTACTGCGCAACAAACACATAGTCGGGCCGAACACCCAAGTACCACTCTTTCCAGTACTTGAACGCAGCCAATTTCTCTTCTTGCTTCGGACGAGCCTTCAACGTTCCTGCGTTCAGTTTGCGGCTCAGCAATCGCAGGCTTTCTTCAGCGATCATGGGCACCAAATCATTTGAATCAAGCAGCGCGTAGATCAGCTCTGGGGCTTGGTCGAAATCTTCGCTACGTCCCAGCAACTTGGCTGCAATCTGTCGCGACTTGTAATCGTTACTGACGAGCAATCGAGATAGTCGAGCGACTTGATCCTTACGCACGCCTGGGTCTTTGCTGAGCTTCAAGTTTTCAGGCAGCAGACCGATTTCAACGTTCCCTGTATTGTCGTTTTCCATAAGCGCCAAGAGATTCTCAACCGAAGTTTCGGCATCGTTGACGATTCGATCCCCAACACGTCGGACCGAGGATACGTCATCGGGCAAACCATAGCCTCCGGCTAACAGCCCCTCATTGATTTTGCCGATAGCTTTCTGGGTACTACGGACAAGGTAGAGCAAGGCAAAGCAGGTGCAGATGTCGTCAGGTGTGAAATCGGCCTTCCTGGCTTGAGTGAACGCTCCGTTGGGCTCTTGCAAACTGGCCAGTTCCGTAACACCTTTGTTGTACCAGGCGGGACTTTTCGGTTGCTTGCCCTCACGGACTTCCAGGAAGCTCTCGTAGCGTTCCTGAGAGTATCGCCAATAGTAATAGAAGAACCCGCTGTTGAAATCATTTGAGTTCTGATACTTGACGGCGGCATCGATGGTTGGGTCCAGGTCATCTCGCTTCAATGTCAACTCGCGGCGTTCGCCCCTGTTTTTCTTGACTAAGTCCGTGCGGATGAAGGCGTCAGGAATACCATCTTCTTCTTCGTTACCCCGTTTCATTTGTCGATAGAATCCAAGGATGTCACCAGCAATCAGAATTGAGCAAGAGCCTGCAGTTGACAACGACTTGGTCACCTGAGTTTGCGGTACCAAGCCAGCGCCGCTTGGTGGCAAAACACCTTGATACCCCCAACCACCTGATGGATCACGGGTCGCAATCATGTAGCGAATGGCGCCTTCGATTGTCTGGGAAGGCACATCTAAGCCCGCTTTGTGCAGCATCCACAGAGCCAGCATGGCGTATTGGACTTGCGAAGTATCGCCAGTGGGTTTTTCCAAGTAGCCGAAACCTCCATGCGGCTTTTGAATGGACACAAACCAGTAGAGAGCCGCATCCAATTCCGTCCGGTAAGCCACTGGATCTGCTTCTGCGAGCAACACCGTAGCGACGCTGGCTCCGTAGACAATGGTCTCACTGCTTCGACCTGTACGAAGGCTGCGTATCATCTGCTGAGCGACTGCGATACCTGCTTTGACTTTAGGTAGTTCTCGATCCCCCGTGACCTTTAGCAGCGTGTAGGCGATCAAAGCCGTTGTACCACCCTCGTAATCATTCGTGGGGGGGCCCGACTTGTTTAAGTAATCTACCCCCAGCGCCACCATCTTTTGGACTTTTTCGTGGGCGGGCGTGTAATTTTGAGCACTCGCAAAATTCGGCGACCCGAAGAAGTACGTGGCCGTCAGTAGCCAAGCTGAAATCGACGATGGTGAAGTACGATTTTTCATTGCAGAATCACCTTCTTGCGTTCCTCTAGTGTGCCTCGGACTCCGTCGACGCAACTGCATGCGGGCGCGACCTAAACAACCCCTATCCTACATCATCTAGCCCAAAGTTGCCAAACCTGTTGCAAACGAACAAAAATCGATACGCGGGAGTTGCTCCTGCGATACCAAAACACCTAAAAAAACGACAAAACGCTGGACGCTCCTGCGCTTTCGGCGGATTTCACCCACGAAACCAGCGAGTTTCTCACCAGTTGACACATTCGCCTCGCACAAATAGCATTTCACGTAGTTGAAGATAGTTTTGAGCGATCAAAACTGTTTTCACGGCCAGGTAGCTCAGTTGGTAGAGCAACGGATTGAAAATCCGTGTGTCGCCGGTTCAACCCCGGCCCTGGCCACTGCTTCTCTGCGTGTTCGATCTGTGGTGTACTAAATGCCTGCGGTTTTGGATCGCGTTGTTCACAGCCCCTTCCGCAGTTTTATTCCAGGCGATCTTGCTTTGGACCACAGCGGCACGAACGAGGAGAGCTTTGGAAAAGGGTGAACTTCTACCCCAACCAATTACGCTCGCTCTCTTCTGAATTAGACACCGTACACCTCCGTTTTCTCTGTGCCTCTATGTCTCTGTGGCTGCACCGAATTGTCGCCTGTTTAGGTCCGTGTTCTATCCAGGTGCATAATCTGTCGCGCCCAATCTATACTCATTCTGGTGGCGAAAAAACTAAGATTTGCAAAAGTCAAGTTGATTTGACGACTAACTTTAGTTGGTTTTGCGCCGAGGAGCGTTGTGGCGATTCTCTTCAACAACACTCCAACCATTTTCCTGCGCAACAATTCGAAATCTTGCGTGCTCGTTCGGGTCGTTGAGGACATCTAGCCCAACCGTCGGTGGCTTGATGAACATCTCAACATACTCCAGTTTGTCAGCACAGCCATAGAAACGAATCGTCTTCGTCGTGGGGAGCGTTTCGATGCCATACGTTGCTAAGTTAGCAAACCCATGCTGCATCGGATGGACAACCAGTCGTGCACCATCTTGGTCTTTCGCAATAACATTCAAAACATGTCGTGGATCTAGAGCAAGTTCGATTGCCAACATGGCGCAAGTGCTTTTTGAATGAATAGAAAGCCCTTTGCTCCGCGAGCTATCAGACTGTACGCGACCTGGGACGGAATCGCTGGTTAAGGGACCCGTAAACCCGAACACAGCCTGGCACGTGCTTGAATCGGAATCGCCAACCTGCAGTTCGTAGCTACCGTCAAATCTCTCACCAGAACCTCCCCCTGAATAATTGTTGAAGTAGCCTGGTGACAACCATGGAGACGAATACCAATCTTGGCCGCCTTGGAAGTAGTGCTGAAAGCCATTTTGTCTGCGGCTCACATCCATATCCTTCAATTGAGTTTCATGATTTCCTGGAGGGAAGTAAACAAGTGAGGTGATCAGGGCGGTAGACACATTCAATTGCGACTGCGGCGATAA
>JANRMD010000365.1:0-13223 GCA_033761895.1 Pirellulaceae bacterium
GGAATGCGTCAAGCATTTCGGAGGCCCTGGTAGCCGCCGCTGCCAAGCGGTGGTTAGTTACCCCGCATCATGTCCACCGTCTGGCGACGGTGGCTACCGGTCACCACGCGGCTGGCGCAATAATCAACAACCCCTCAAGCATTTCGAGATATCTCGTAGCGGAATGCGTCAAGCATTTCGAGAGTCCTACAGTGGCCCTCGAAAGTCTTGAGGGCTTGTCGGTTATTGCGCCACCGGCAGTGTGAGTCGAGACAGTGCACTCGAATGATTAATGCAAATTGCAAATTGCAAAAGGCTGAATCAGCCGCGGTAGCTTTTTCATTTTGCATTTTCAGTTATGCATTAATCATTACTCATTCGAGACAGTTGATTTGCTCGCAGCATGCCCCAAGGCCATGCGATCACGTGCTTCAGGAAGCCCCTCAAGGCTTCCGAGGGGCGCCACAGTACTCTCGAAATGCTTGACGCATTCCGCTACGAGAGCTGCGACTGCTACGAGAGCTGCTTAGCTGAGCCATTGCGTGGTATCGGAAATTGCTCGCTGAAATTCGGACTCGTCAATTCTAAGTGACGACTGTGACTGCATGAGTGCAGCCAGTCTACCGGGAGAGATAGTCCCATCGGCTCCCGCTACACCGAACATGGCTTGAACCAAGAGTAGTTTTTCGTCGTGTGTTCGTCGTTCAACAACGGAGTTGAGGAAGCTTGGTAGGTGAACGCGTTTCATACGAACCTGCGAACAGGTTCGACCAAGTTCTTCGCGACTGAGGCTGGACTTGGTTATGTTTTGGTAAAGAGTTCTTGCCACGGAAATCTCTTGTTCCGTCACCTGGCCGTCTTCGATCATGATTAAGGCGATGATCGTCAATAGATCCCTCTGGAACGAATCGGGCGGTGCGTCAGTCAGCGTTGGCGATGGTCCGCTAGCTGGGGCGGGCATGATTCGACTGGTTAAAACGGCTGGGTCAAAAGCGTTCTTGCAGCGGCCGCATTGGACGTACTCTTCGATCCCACCGATGGGCAAAACTGGGATGAAGTAGAGCGTCAAAAACGGACGCGACGATTTGTAGCGGAATATCTCCTTCGACTCACAATTTGGGCACTGGAACATGCCGCGACTGCGAGTGCTAGACCAATTCATTGTGCCGATCAAAATCATGCTTCTTCTATTTGCGAAAATTCTGAGTCTGATTGGGGGCGTAGTCGCCCGATGCGAGAATAATCCCAACCCTAACATTGTAGCCTTGGATCGAGCCTGATTTGAGCCGGTCGAGGCGTTTGTGGAAAATCGGCGGCCACAGTTAGGCTTTGTCTCAAAAGGCGTCTGAGAGGGTTAGACCCCTTTTGAGTCAAAGCCTAGCAATTGTGCGAAGATGGGACTCAAATTAGACTTAAGGATGCGAAAATAAACCTCTCAATTTCTAAACTTGCTGAAAACCCATGTCGTTGAAATCCTTCCGCTTAGCACTTCTTGCTGGTCTGTTCTCTCTCGTTTCGGTACCGTTCAGTTTCGCTCAAGATGAGAAGAACGAAGAGATTGAAAGCGGCGATGGCGCTCGCGCTGCCGACCAGCCGCTGGGCCCTTCAGATGAAGCTCGTCAAGCCATGGCAGGCTTTCGGAAACCAGACGGATGGTCTGTCTCGCTATTCGCGGCTGAGCCTGCGTTTGCCAACCCTGTTGCATTGGATGTCGACAACCGCGGACGTGTCTTCATCTGCGAAACGTTCCGTCAAGATCGCGGCGTCACCGACAATCGTGGGCACGACAATAAGTGGCTTTTAGCCGACTTGGCCGCGATGAGTGTTCTAGATCGTATCGATTATCACAAACGCTTGCTGGGCGACAAAGTCAAAGAGTACACCGAGCATGACGATCGTATCCGCATGCTCGAAGACACCGACAAAGATGGTGTATCCGATCGCGCCACGGTCTTTGCTGAGAACTTCAACAAAATCGAAGATGGTAGCGGTGCTGGTGTGTTGGTACGCGGCAATCAAGCCTACTTCACGTGCATACCCAAGCTTTGGCGTTTGACCGATAAAGATCAAGACGGGGTCGCCGAAGGCCGCGAAGCCCTCCACGATGGCTTTGGAGTTCGTGTAGCCTTTCGTGGCCATGACATGCATGGTTTGATTATCGGTCCCGACGGACGACTGTACTTCAGCATCGGTGATCGCGGCTACAACGTCGAAACACCAAGCAATGGCCAGTCCGACGGAAAGCTGTTCGATCCAGAAAGTGGTGCGGTCTTTCGCTGCGAGCTTGATGGTTCGAACCTCGAGGTGTTTGCGACGGGATTACGCAATCCGCAAGAACTTGCATTTGATGATCAAGGTTATCTGTTCACCGGTGATAACAACTCAGACAGTGGTGACAAGGCCCGCTGGGTCAACGTCATGGAAGGTGGCGATACTGGTTGGCGTATGATGTATCAGTACCTTCCCGATCGCGGTCCATTCAATCGCGACAAGATTTGGGAACCGTTTTCGGCCAACACACCTGCTTACATTATTCCACCGATTGAGAACATCTCGGATGGTCCTTCGGGATTGAATTGCTACCCAGGCACGGGTCTGTCAGGCGATTACCAAAACTGTTTTTTCTTAGTCGACTTCCGCGGTGGACCTGATAGAAGCGGTATTCGCCTGATTCGTACACAACCTCACGGTGCGTTTTGGAAAGTGGAACGAAGTGAACAACCTATTTGGAAGATCCTGGCAACGGACGCTCATTGGGGACCAGACGGAGCCCTCTGGGTTTGCGACTGGGTCGATGGTTGGGTGGGGGAAGGCAAAGGTCGAGTGTATCGCTTCTTCGAAAACTCAGCCCAGGAATCAGTCATCGTAAAAGAGGTTCAAGCGTTGCTCACAACTGGCTTCGAACAGCTATCCAACGAGCGACTGGGGCAACTGCTCGCACATCAAGATCGTCGCGTGCGACTGGAATCCCAGTGGGAATTGGCAAAACGCGGCGACCTCCAACAGTTCACACAGATTTTGAATCAGAGCGACGCGACTCCGCTGAGCATGTTGCATGCAACATGGGGATTGGGGCACGTGGCGCGTGTAAATGCAACCCAACGCGAGGCAGCCAGTGAAGTTCTCGGCAAAGCTCTAACAAGTCGAGATACACATGTGCGAGCATCCGCAGCTAGAGCGCTTGCGGATGCAGGCGTAGATCGCTTTGCATCAGAAATCCTCAACTTGATGAGCGATCAGGAAGCTCAAGTACGTTATGCGGCGGCCTTGGCTGCTGGAAAACTGAAGCTGGATGGATTGGACAAAGCCTGCACTCTGTTGACTGAGGCAGCCGATACTGATCCTGGTCTCCGCCACGCTGGTATCATGGCGCTCAAAGGGACCAAAGACGTTGCTCGTCTCGTTGCCCTCAAGCAACATCCGTCGCGTTCAGTGCGGATCGCTGCCGTGGTTGCACTTCGTAAATTGGCGGATGTGCGGATCGCTGAGTTTCTGACGGACTCTGACATCGGCGTGCAAACAGAAGCCGCACGAGCGATCAATGACGTCGTTGCCCTGCATGCCGCCATGCCACAACTAGCTTCACTGGTCGGTAGCCGACTCGGTAGCGACGCCCTCGCCTACCGTGTTCTCAATGCGAACTTCCGTCTTGGAACACCTGATGCCGCGATGGCGATCGCTGCTTACGCCGCGGGCAATGATAATTCCGAAGCGACACGTATCGAAGCCTTAGAGATGCTAAGTTCATGGAACAAGCCTGGTGAACTCGATCGCGTCATGAATCGCTATTTGCCGCTACCTGAGCGTGATTCCGCTCCAGCCAAAGAAGCCCTTCAGAAACACTTCGCAGGCATCCTGCTCGGCACGAGCGATATTCAAACCAAGGCCGTGGCAGTGGCTGCTGCTGTTGGCATTACGGGCGTCTCGGACGTGTTGCGCGGTTATGCAACCAGCGAGGCAAACGCGGATGGCCTGCGGATTCAAGCCCTGGTTGGGTTGGTGAAAATCGAGAAGGACAAAGCCAAATCGGATGTGCTCCGTGCACTCGAAGACAAGTCAGCCAATCTTCGCGCTAAAGCCGTCGAGTTACTTGTGAAGCTGGATCCCAAGTCCGCCCTACCCGCCGTTGAGAAATCGATGGCTTCGGACAGCATGCTCGAACGCCAAGCCGCTTGGGATGCCATCGCGAACATCGAGACCGATGCAGCCAAGGCAATTATTGAAAACGGTTTGAAGTCGTACATCGCGGGCAGTTTGTCACCCGATCTTTGGCTGAACGTTATCGAAGCCTCCGAAGGTCGCGTCTCGAAAGCGGAACTAGCAAAACTAACCGAGTTCGAGACCCAAGCCGCTGCCGCAGATCCACTGGCGCAGTACCGAGACTGCATCTTTGGCGGTGATGTTGAATCAGGCAGTAAGCTGTTCTTCACCAAGACTCAATTGTCATGTGTCCGCTGTCACAAAGTCGACGCCACCGGCGGCGAAGTTGGCCCTAAGCTGACCGACATCGGTAAACACAAAGACAATCGTTATCTGTTGGAAGCGATTGTGAATCCCGACGCAAAGATTGCCGAGAATTTTGAGACCGTGGTATTACTCACGGAGGATGACGAATTGATCACCGGTATCTTACGCAAAGAAACCGACAAAGCTATCGAGCTGATGGATGCAGATGGCAAGACGATAACGGTGGATCCAGAGACTGTCGTTTCGCGGAAGAAGGGCAAATCCTCCATGCCTGCGGATCTGATCAAACACCTCTCCCGCCGAGAGCTGCGAGATTTGGTCGCCTACTTGTCATCGTTGAAAGGCAAGTAACCTAGTGGATTGTCCACATTGGATTTTTGGATTGAGTCAGCCTAGTGTGCCACTGGCTGTGCCAGTGGCACACGAAAACCCAAACACCCAAACCCCAAAATCTAATGGGGACAGAGCACTTGTGGATTGTCACAGCTTAATTTTGGGGTTTGTGATATCAGCCGGAACGCGCTAACGTCGGTTTACGCAGTCGGAACCGGTGCTAGCGCACTACGGCTAATCCTACTAGTGGAACGTCAAGCTTTAATATTAGGGTGGCACGCCCAAACCTGATTACCCTAAGATTAAATCGTGACGTTTTACTAGAACATTTCGGGATAAATCACGATCTCGATGCGGCGGTTGTCAGCCCGACCCGCCGCCGTTTGATTGTCGCCGATCGGATGATTGGGCCCATGCGCCACTACGAACAACTGCGAAGCTGGCAAGTTGTTGCGTCGAATCAGTTGGTCGATAACCGCTTGAGCTTGGGCGCCGGCAAGTTGCGTTGGATTCGAAAATGTGCCGCCGTAAAGCGCGCCGGTATCGGTATGCCCTTCAACAGCCACTCTCTGCCGACCGTATTGCGAACCGATGGTCGATGCAACTTGATCGATCAGATAACTGCCGGATGAGATTAGCTGCGCCGTCCCCTGACTAAACAACTGGTCAGCGGGAATTCGAATACGAATCAAGTCACCATCTTGAATCACTCGAGCGCCAGGAATTTCCGGTGCGCTTGGTGTATTGGTCGTGATGGGAATAGAGTTGTTCGCGGTCAGCTTGGCACCGCCACGCTTGTTCATCGACGCTTGCATGCCCAACGCTTGCGATTCAGTCTGCCGTTGAGCCAACAGTGATTGTTGCAACTGTCCCGTAGTATCTTGCAACTGCTTGGCTAATAAATCAGCACGATCGCGCGCCACTTGCATCTGCTGCTGAGCCTGGGCGAGTTGTGTTGTGAGGCTTCGATTGGTGTCGTCGAGCACTTGTACACGGCGTTGCAAGTCGGCGATTTGTGGAGCGATGGCCTGAGCCATAGGATTGCCCATCATCGCTTGCTGCGCTGGAGGTAGGCCTGTACCCATCGCCGCGTACGGATTTTGCTGATAGGGATTGCGATTGCAACCAAGCGCAGCCATGACCAAGCCGCATAAGCAGCACAGCCAATAACCGTTTTGCGCCCGCACTCGCATTGCTTTTGCATTCCGTAAATGGACTTTAGTTCGTGACCGCAGCGCGTAGGTACGCCACAGGTCTTCGCCTTTAAATAGTCTGCACCATGGAAATCCCGCAAGAGCAATGACCTAAAAAGCCCAATTTCCTTAAAGAAAGCGGCTACCACCGGCGAATGTCTGGCGACTCAATGCATGCATTTACAATTTAGAACGCTCTGAATTAGCTCAGACTGGTTGCATTTCCCTCAGAACAGGCCGCCGTAATGCTTGCCTGTCGCCCGAATCAGGATTGCATCCAATGCATTTCCCTGATTCCCGATCACGGTTACGGTTATTGCGTAAGTAGTTGTCTGAATAGTCCATTCAATAGCCACTAGAAACACTAAAGCCGGAGTTCAAGTATGCGATCCTTGTTGTTGTCAGTTGCTGCCTTGGCGATGTTCTCTTCATTGGGATGTGAAAAGAGCGTAACCGACCATAAGGCAGACGCGGTTAGAGACGCCGCTCAATCCAATGCCGAATCGATCCGCGCGGGCACTCAATCCACCGCCGATCGCATGCGAGATACCACTGGCAAAGACGCCTTTGGATCGTCCAAAAACGAACTTGTTGAACGCAGCGCGGATGCTGTTGAAGAAAAAGGGGAACAAGTTGCCGACTCAGTTGAGAAATCCGGCGAGCGTCGCGCGGATAACATCGAAAAAAATGCTCCGAAGTGATTCGCAGGTTAACGGAAGTGATCCGCAAGTTAACGTTGGGGCTGATGGCTTAGCGCGCGATTGACTCAATCGTAGCAGCGAGTGTCGCACGATTGTCCCAATCGTGACTGCTATTGTCGCACGATTGTCTCAATCGTAGCTGCTATTGTCGCACGATTGTCCCAATCGTAGCTGTCATTGTCGCACAATTGTCTCAATCGTAGCTGGTAATGTAGCTGCCACAATTGGGACAATTGTGCGACTCTCACTGCCACAATTTGGACAATTGTGCGACTCTCGACACTTATTGTGCGACACTCTTGCCTATTACTTTCCGGCTGGCGTGATTACCAACTGAGGGTTCCGGAAGCGAACTTCAGTCGCGCCGCCAGAGTGCAATTGCAGGGCAAACACTCCTTCGCGGCGACCCTTAGGATCATCTAACTCGACACACGGTTGCCCATTAATGCTGGTCGTGACCTTTGATCCAACGGCCTCAATAACATACGTGTTCCACTCGCCGCTTCTCACATGACTCTCACCGCTCTTGTCCCACAGCAGCGCTCGACCATGTTCCTCATAGAGCTTACCCCACCAGCCCGCACCAACGTCAGCCTGGTAGCCTTCCACCGAGCCATCGTCGCGCGCGACGCTGCGGAACTGTATACCGCTGTTTCCTAGGTTACCAACCAGCTTCACTTCGACAGTCAGCTTGAAATCGCCCGCCGTCATATCGCTGACCAGGAATTCGTTTTCCTTCAAGCCGCTGGACTTGCCAACGATTTCGCCATCTACCACCGACCACAATTCCGCGTTCCCCTTCCAGCCCGATAGGTCTTTGCCGTTGAAAAACTGTGAAGCGTTTTCAAGCGTAGCTTTGAGCGGCACTTGGCTTTTGCCACGCAGATAAGCGATCAGTGAACGCTTTTCGTGGTCGCTAAACTGGTTTAATTGATCATCAGGCATCATTGATTGCTCGCTGACTGTCCGACGCTCAATTTCATCTTTAGGAACGACGACGGTTGCTTCTGCGGTTTGAATCGTAACGGCTTTATCTGTTTCACTGCGAACGATGCCCGTGATGACTTGTCCACTGTCCGTCAATAGAATTGATTGCCGATATTCGTTGGCCATTACAGCGCTCGGATCGAGCAGATTCTCCAGCAAGTAATCCAAGTTTGCACGATTCGAACCGGTTAGATCAGGACCGATCTTTTGCCCGATTCCATACAATGTGTGGCAGCGTTGACAAGTCTTCGCATACACGGCTCGACCGAAGGATTCGTCCGGTTTGGGCAACTTCGAATCGCTGACCAGCTGCTTATAGGCTTCCATCTGCTTCAGTTTCTCAGCCGAACTCTTGCGTACTTGGCCCCAGACTTGCCCCAGCAGTGTCTTGACTTCATCGCCACCGACGTACTCCAACTGCCTCGCCATGTCGGCGCTCAAGTCAGTTGCTTCGATCTTCTTGGCTTGAATTGCCTTCAGTAGTGCTTCGGCCGACGGGCCGCGGCTACACAAGGTAGCAATCGCCGATCGACGTTCACCGGCCGACAGTTTTGAATATGCAGCCAGCAGTGTTTCACTGATTCTCGCATCATCGTATTGAGCCAGGCCGCGAATCGCCGCTTCACGCAAGTCACTGATCGCCGTGTTTGAATCTTGCACCAGCTTTAACAACGTATCAACCAGCGCCGCATCCTTGGCCGCAACCAACGATTCGAGCGCGCTCTGTCGATCTGCAATTTGTAACTTCGAATCCGCGATCTGAGCCCGCAGCGCGCTCATCGCGGACGTATCACCAAACGTGACACCCAACGCTGTCGCCTGCAGCTTTACCGCGTCGCTCGAGCTGCCCTTGAGTTTCGCGTAAATTGCATCCCAGGCCGCTGGTTTCTTGGCAGTTCGTTGTCCTGCCAACGAGTTTCGAATCGCTGTTAAAAAAGTTAGCTGCAGTTCGGGCTCAGCCGTCTTCTGCAAACCAGCCACCAAGCGCTCGACGGCTTCCGCGCCACCCGAGCCAGCAATTCGTCGCAGCATAAAGTCACGCAGGAGCGGTACCTTAGCCCCAGCTACCATGGCCCAGGCCAACGCGCGATCGGCATCAACATCCGCTAGCGGTTCTGCGGCATACCAGATCATCAAAGGCAGGTTATGGTCTTCGGCCACTCCTTCATGAGCGGCTAAACTGGCCAGTGCTTTCCAGCGGTCCTTGGCGTCGATTTGCTGCAATGCTGAAGCCACCGCCAATTGAACTTCCGGCGCTTTATCCTGAGCGTGCTGCTCAATCAACTGCACCAACTCAGGCGTTACTGTACTCCCGGCCTTGGACTCCATTGCCAAACGCAACGCCCAACCACGCACGACAGGACTAGCATCTGCATTGAGTTTCTTCTGGACAGCGACCGAGAGTTCCCCTGCGCAGTGCAGTGCCCACATGGCTCGCAAGCGACGTGTCGCTTCCGCATGGGTTGTGGCGATCGTCGTCAATCGCTCTATCGCGGGTTTGGCAATCTTGCCCGCAGCAGCGCGTTGCTCAAGCAAGCGGCGCGAGTGCCGGACATACCACTCATTCTGATGCAAGCACATCTCGGCGAGTTCCAGGTCGGATTGCTTCGCCAAATCGACTTTGACCGCCGGCGATTTGCCATAGCTGATTTTGTAGATACGGCCGTTGCTGCGATCATGCTTCTCGATTTCCTTCAAATGGCAAGCTTGCATGTCGTACCAATCGATCATTGTGACTTGACCGTCTGGTCCATAGCGCATGTTGAGAATCTGAGATGCCATATCGCCGGTCAGCAAGAAGTCCGGAGCATGTTTACCGACATAGCCACTACCCTCGGGTTCGAGCAAATCGACATTCAAACGCTGACCGTGGATGTTGTTCATCAGCAGTGCACCGTGGTAGGACTTCGGCCAAGCTCCACCTAGGTAGATCATGGCACCCGCATGGGCGTGACCGCCACCGGCTTCATCCGATTTGCCATTGCCACTGTGCGGTGTCGCGCCGAGGTAGTGCAAGTGGTCTGCGATGGTTTTGATGTCATCGTAGGTGTTCGCGTTAAAGTGCTGTCCCGCTTGGCGATGATAACGACCGCCTTGAATCATGTGGAACAAGTGTGGAATCACGCAGGCGGTAACGAACGCTTCTCCTTGATCATTAAAGTCCACACCCCAAGGGTTGCTTGTCCCATGGGCGAAGACTTCGAATTTGTGGCGCAAGGGATGGTACCGCCAGACCCCGGCGTTAATCGGTGTACGTTCTTCTTTGGCAGCCCCCGGTTTGCCTACGTTGGAATGTGTAAACACTCCGTGGCAACCGTACAGCCATCCGTCTGGGCCCCAGATGAATGCGTTCAATGTTTCGTGAGTGTCTTGATATCCCCAGCCATCGAGCAAAATCTTGGGTTCGCCATCGGGTTTATCATCGCCATTAGCGTCCGGAATGAACAACAAGTAAGGTGCGGCACCGACCCAAACGCCACCAAAGCCAACTTCAAGGCCGCTAACCAGATTCAAGCCTTCGGCAAAAACTTTGCGTGAGTCCAATGTTCCATCACCGTTGGTGTCTTCAAAAATCAAAATGCGATCTCGTCCGGTGTCACCTTTAGCCCTCTGCGGATACTCGTAGGCCTCAGCGATCCAAGTTCGACCGCGATCATCGAGCGCCATCGCAATCGGTTGCTTGACATCGGGCTCTGCTGCGGCCACCGTAACTCGGAATCCCTCAGGCACTTTCATCGCGGCAGCCGCGGCAGCAGCATCGAGGCCGCGATGCGGATACTCGTCGGCTACTAACGGGACCGAGGCTGGCGTCAAATCTGCGGGCCGTTTATCGTGCAACCGGAAATGGTCAAAGTTGATGTGCCCCCAGCCATTGTTGCTTTGGTCGACCAATCGAATTTGAATCTCTTTATTCAGCACACGTTCCAAATCAACGACCACTTGCGACAGCACTTCGGTTTGTCGACCACCGACTTGGTAGAAGGGTTTCTCTTCACCAACCGCAAGCAGCTCAATCCGCGAACCTTCCGCTGCACCACCTGCGATCCAAAACGAAGCGAACCGCTGAGTCACTTTGAATGGGGCCGACGTCAGGGTACCGGTCCCTTTGTCGCCTGATTTCTCAAACGTCCCAATCCAATACTGGCCATGATGCCCACTGCGCATGTCGCTTCGACGCACAGCCACCGTATCCCCTTGAATAGGTTGACCGTTAAACGCGTCACCGGTCGCAGTCCAATCCTCCAAAGTTCCTTTCTCGAAATCTAGATTCAAAACGCGGCCATTTGCATCCGTGGCTTTGAATCCATCTTTCACTTCAGGCACCGCAGCGCCTTCACTTCGCAGCCGGATGAAATCCACGCCAACCATGTAGGCTTTAGCCGCTTTCGTGTTCGCTCCAACGACTTCGATCGATAGCGTGTGTTTTCCAGCGGGCAGCGCGGTCTTGAAACTTAGCAGCCCCGTAGTAACCACTTCGGGTTCGTAGAGATCAATGGGCTCCGACAGCGGTTTTCCATCGATCGCAATCTCAACCACACCGTAGTCGCGGGCACAGGTGAGCGCGAGTTCGAATCCTTCAAGCGGTTTATCGACATTGAACTCCGTGGTTAACTTGTCACCAGGTTTGGCACCCGTCCACCACAGTTGGCTCTTGCCGCTCCAACGATCGCCGGGAAATCCTTCCATGCCTTGAGGGCTGGCCGAGCCGCCGGTCACCTTGACGGTCAACGCTTCACCTTCCAGTGCCCCTGCAACTTTGCCTGTGGCTGGATCGATCGGCGAATGTGGACCTCGCAAACGCTTTGCGTCAGTCACCGCGCGCGGCTTGGGACCGTCAAACACCTTGGGTTGTGCTGCTTTGTAAGCCGCTTCGTCAACGGTCTTCTTGGAATGGATGAGCACATGACTGCCCAGCATCCCGCCGGTGGCGATATCTAGCAGCCCATCTCCGTTGATATCATCCACAATCAACTGACGACCGATGCCAGCCTCACCGTCGGCTTTGTACGGCAACCAGTCGACGCCGTCTTTGCCACGCACCAGTTTGAACCAATACACCACCGCGCCGGCATCCCACATGGGGCTGGCTTTGTGATGCGAATAGTAGGTCTTACCTGTGACGATGTCCTTCAATCCGTCGCCGTCCATATCCGCCAAGTTGACGCTGTGCAATTCGCTGAACAACACACCGTACTTATTGTCCGATTTGTCTTGCCCCATGATCACATGTTGTTTGAAGTTGATTTCGTCACCTTCGCGAACATGTTCGTACCAAGACAGCCCAAACTCGTGAGCCGCTTCGCTGGTGATGACATCGTTATCGCCATCGCCATCGACGTCGTAGGCATACATCTCTGCTCCGCCGTACGCGCTCGACAACTTCACTTTGTGAAACGTCCAGCGACCGGTATCAGCCCCAGTTGCAGGTTGCTCGAACCAGCCTTCGACTTGCAAGACATCCATACGACCATCGCCGTTGACATCGCCAATTCCCAGTCCATGACCGAAGCGCTCGGTGGCAACTTTTTCAGAGATCGGATGGAATGTCCAGGTGCTCAGCGGTTTCGACCAATCGATCGATGCGTAGCCGAAGAATCCATCGCGAGTGCACACCAACTCAGGTTTGTCGTCACCGACCAAGTTGATCAGTTGCGGAGACTCATTGGAGACCCAATCAAAGACTTGCACCTTCTGCCAGTGCTTGACCTCGCCGGGCTTGACCTCGCCGGGCTTGACTCCCTTAAGTCCAGGATTCTTGTACACGAAAGCGGGCGTGCCTGGGAATCCGACCGTGAAGATATCTGGATGGGAGTCCCCGTCAAAATCGTAGATCCACGCGAAGAAATGATCGGTGTATTTTTCCATCGGCTGCGGCACGGGAGCATAGATCTCATGCTTTTCAGTGAAGTTCGGGCCTGCGAACCAATAGGGCCCGTAAACAATATCCTTAATCTTGTCGCCATTCAAATCGCCGACCGCAGTCCCCTCTGAAAAGTATGTTTCGGTCAATCGTTGGCGTTTGAATTCGTGTACAGACAGTTCTTGGGACAATCCTGCTGAAGCCAGCGAGCCGCACAGCGAGAGACTGAGTAGGCCGCAAGCCAGCGAAGAAAACGTGCGTTGACGAATGGACTGCTTCATCGCAATCTCCAGAAAAGTTGAGAGGTGGGAGCATGGCTGGGTTAGTAATCCGACATTGTAACCCAAGTACCGTTGGGTCGCATTCCTGCCATGCGATTCTCTACGGTTTGCTGAACCCCAGCAGAACGGGGCAAATCAGGTTTGCCCTACCGGCGTAGCCACCGTTGCCAGACGGTGGATACGGCACGGGTAAATAATCCACCGCTTGGCAGCGGAGGCTACGCAGCTTTAGGTCATTAGGTAGCGGAAGCCGTCAAGGCTTTCGGGGGCCGCCGCAGTGCTTTCGAATGCTTGAAGGGTTAGCGGCGGTTACCAGAGCAAAAACCGGGGCTAACGCCCATCGGTTAATCCCGCAGATTTACTGATTTACTCTGCGGATCGTTCGGTTTCTCACTAACTTGAGACGCGGTGACGAATGGCG
>JANRMD010000366.1:0-4256 GCA_033761895.1 Pirellulaceae bacterium
TCAAAGTACGCAACCGGTCGCATGGCTGACACATAAGCCGCCATACCCAGCGGATTCTCCGGCTCAACTCCTGGAACTGTGGCAATACCAAATGAATCCTCCCGGAACTTGGCGTGCACACCACGCGGATCTCGTGGCGTAGGCGGATGCAAGTCGATGACCAGCAGATGACAACCTGATTGGATGGTATTCCCAAGTTTTTCGACGAAATTGCGAAACGCCCTGGCGCTATGCTTGTTGCCAGGAGAAACTATCTCGATGAAAGCAACTATGCGATCACCACTCACATGTCGAACGACTACTTGCGTCGAGCGAGCAGCATAAAGACTGGGCGTCGCATCAACATCGTGACGGAAACGAGTCTTCGGCGGAGCATCAAGCACTGCGAGCCCTATACCCGGCGCGTTCGGATCATGCGTGCGAAGCCTAGTGTTTCCTACCGCCATTCCTTCTAGCACAGCGACATCTGAAATAGGTTCGTCGGGCGCACGCTCTACCATCGCGTAAAAATCATTCGGGAGCAAACCTGAATTCAGAGAGTTGCGAAGTGAAGCGATCCAGCCCAAATGAAAATGGTGAAACACTCCTGCATCGACAAGTGTCCAGTCATGTACCGGCATGGCGTTACCTAGCAGGTCAATCTAAATTTCACTCAGCCGGCTCGCACATGATCTCGCACATCTGCTTGGTGACGACCGGCAAGAAAATGATCCCAGAATAATGATTAGCGAGCATCTCGACATGATGCGAAGCATCAATGCGAGTGGCTTCGGCAAACAGTTGAGCACTGCGAGGCGGCACGACGTCATCATACTTGCCAGAGAACAACCAAGTGCGACTGGGGTCAACGCGATGCGCTAAACGCAATGGTTCGATGCTATCGAGCATCTGATGCACTTCATCATTGCTCAACCCAGTTTTCGTCAACTCAGCGCGAACTTTTTCGGCATCCTTCTTGCCCGACATCAAGGTGCCATACAAATCGCCGCCAGCCAGCAACACAAACGTGCGATGATAAGCGTTGTCCAGCCCCGCAGTCGTCGCGGTCACGAAACCACCCAGGCTCGTGCCTTGCAGCGAGATCCGCGATTTGTCCACGAGCGGCATCGCAGCGACTGCATCTTTCGCTCGTCGCGCATCGGCGATGCCCTGTTGCAGAGCACCGACCAGATTGGTGCCGCTTGGCCGACCCTCCGGCCCGCGTCGCACACCGTAGTAAGGCAACTGCATCATGAAGGTGTGAATTCCTTGCGAGCGCAATGAACGAGCCACAATGCGGCCAACCGTCATGCCACTGCCCGATTCGTGAACAATCACTGCAGCCGGAGCCTCAATCGGTTGGCCTGCTTTATCCTTGGCTTGATACCACTCCATCGCGACTCGGTCATTAAGTTCATTGCCACTTGGCTTGGCTGACGGGAACCGAACCAACCAGTCGCCGCAATCTTCCTTGGCCGTTTCGATAATCACTGAAAAATCGCTTGGATTCCATTTCAACCCATCCAGACACTTCTTCGCATCCACACGCGGCTCGTCGCCCAAGTTCAGCGTATCGATCGCAGCGAACCTCGAATCGGTTGACAGCTTCGCATCGTTAGTCGTCAGTTTGCCTGCAACTTGACTCGGCATCTGCTTAAGCAAGTCGATCAAATCCAGCTTCACATAGGGTCGTTCAGCCGCCGGTTGCTTGTGATCAGCATTCGCTACATACAGCACCCCGTCCTCGGGGACGAACAACACGTTATGCAGATTCGATTCCATCGCCACCGGCCGACACATCAAACCCTGAGCACTATCCGCGTCAAACTTTCCATAGCCCGTCTTCACGCGTTTGCGAAGCTCTTCCAAACGTGTGCCCGCTGACAAGACCACTGCGTCTTCAATCCCATCGCCCAGCAACTCGTGCCCTTCCCCTGGTGCCACAAATTGCAGTTTGTCTGGCGTGGCAGCTACACCAACCGCCGATCGATCTTCACCATCCGCGAACACGTAATAGTATTCACAAGTCCGCGGATTGTTCTTCCACAAGTCTTTGACTTGCGCCAGCGATGAACACTCTTCCAAGCCACGTCGCATCAGAGTAGCCATCGGAACACCGTCCCACTGCCCTTCCCCACGACCGCCCATCTCACCCAGCGAGATTTTTTCAGCGTTCATGCCGGAAACACTGCCAATAAATCCTGCATAACCCACATTCGCAAACGGAATCATCCCTTCGGGCGCGACGATGAACGTCGTCGCCGCATCTTGCAAACCAATCTCTGTCATGTAGTCCAACACACGACCATGGTAGAGTTTCCCATCTTTAGTTGCTTTTCCGAACAGGGCAAAGCCTGAGCAATGGAACATCTCTGGAAAGACGTTGAGCGCTTCCACCAGATCTTTATCCAAACCAAGGCTCTCCGCCATCGCTCGCGTTTCGACTTTGTGACGCTCCGGAATATGCTTGGCTAACTTTGCATAAGCCGCGTCCAGGTCATCCCGAAACCATCGACCTGTAACAATCGTCTGCGCTGTGCCAAAGGCATACATGACCGAGTCGATGCAGCGGTTGGCTTCTTGCTTGAGCAATTTTCCATGAGCCTCACCGATCTCTTCCGGCGTACCGCTGAGCAGCACTACGCGATGGCCATCGACCCAACGCAACTCACCGTGGTCGACCTTCTTCGCTCTCTCAGCCGGTTTGGTCAACAAAGCAGACGGAGCAAACACCTCCATCGCTCGACGCACGCCGCGAGCCAATTGTTTTTCAAGCTCCCCGCGATCAAGCTGCCTAGCCTTCATCTCTGGCCAGTCATCGTAGGCTCGCGGCGTATCAACTTTTGCATCGAACTTCAACTCAAAGGTTGTATCATCAACTTTGCCAGTCGCTTGACGGCCGTCGGTAGAAAACTTGACTTGCACGTCGTCGATCTTCCAAGCCTGATCGTCTGGCAAGTACTGTATCTTAGTAAGAGCCTGCAGAGCCCCAGCTACATCGCTTGCATTCGCCCCCGTAACCAGTTGCGTCACAGTACGCACCGTGGTGCCGTTACTCACCAGTCGATTCAGAATGCCGGCTGGTTGCAGATGGTCTTCCGTATTGATCACCCCCGAGCCGAGAAATACCGCTTTGTGCTTTGGAACACAAAATGCGATCCCCCCTGCCCTGCGTCGCAGATGCACGGCGTATTCTGGATGTTCGAGTTCCAAGTCAAATGATTCAGCATCGAAGCGAACCAGTTTCAGCTCAATCTTCTGCGGCTTGCCATCGATGATCGGCGAGCCACTACCAGTGAGCGTAAATTGCTCCAGCTTACCCGACATCAACTGCAGCCAAGGTTCGAGTTGTTTTGCCAGTCGGCTCGCATCATCGGCTTTTGCGGCGTGCAAACTGAGTAAGCATAGCCAGCTAAAGATGAATAACTTGGCAAAATGTGGACGCTTCATGATTTTGTCCTTGCTTGAACAGGCATGTTACGATGCGACTGTGTGTAAACCTTCTGATTCTAGCTTCGTCGGAATGATCGCAGCAACTGCAGTCACGGGCTATCTCCCCAATTGCCGTCCTTTTCAGTGTCTGCGCTAGTTTTGGTGTTGCAAATTTTGGTTTTGATTGCGGATTCCCATGAAACCTCTTGTGGCCAACGCGAGCAACAGAGGTATCGCGCTGGCTGTGGTGATGGGCACAATCATCGATTGATAAAATCCTCTGACGTCGCTTCGCTTCGAATTCTTCGATGCCTGCCATCTCAATGATCTTTCAGTGAAGCACCCCGTCGCGGCGATTTTCGCTACCGGTCGCATCTTATCTTGGCAGTGTCGATCCAAGAGCCATTGCAAGTAGACGTTCGCGACTAATCAAACGGACGGTATTAGCTGTGGATTCTGTTTAATAGACCGCACGGTGTTAGCCGCGTTTTGCACGCTGTCATCCCCTTCATTAACCGCAGGGCGTTAGCCGCGTTTTACACGCTGGCATCCCCTTCATTAACCGCAGGGCGTTAGCCCGGGTTTGCACTGCTAGTATAACTCCGCAGCGCATAAACCGGGGCTAACGCCCATCGGTTAATTGATACCATAGCGGCGTTTGATCAACTCGACAGAGTTAGCCGCGGTTCTAATTGTTCTACCAACCGCAGGGCGTTAGCCGCGCTTTGCACGCTGGCATCCCCTTCATTAACCGCAGGGCGTTAGCCCCGGTTTGCACTGCTAGTATAACTCCGCAGCGCATAAACCGGGGCTAACGCCCATCGGTTAATTGATACCATAGCGGC